>NZ_JBVIKC010000052.1:35410-61079 GCF_055581065.1 Streptomyces sp. NPDC031479 | reverse complement strand
TGGCGTTGATTTTTGGCACGCTGTTGAGTTCTCAAGGAACGGACGCTTCCTTTGTACTCACCCTCTCGGGCTTTCCTCCGGGCTTTCGTTCTGTTGTTCTTGCGTTTCCGACTCTATCAGATCCTTTCGGGCCTGACCCCCAGTCAGCGGGGTTTGTCTTCCGGGCCGTTGGGCCCTTCCGACTCCTGAACTCTAGCGGATTTCCCCGGCAACCGATAATCGGGCCTTCGGAAATGAATTCGGGCACGCCGAATTCGTTCCCAGTGGGAGATCGTGCTGAGTTGGGTGCCGCAACGAGGCGGCGGGATTCGTTGACGCCAGAACCTTCCGGCTCTGGGACAACTCGAAGAACCTTACGGATCAGCGAGGGCGGTGTCAACCCGGGCGGTCAGGCCCGGGACTGGAGGTCTTCGACGCGGTCCAGGAGCCGGGTGAGCATGTCGCCCAGGACTCCGCGTTCCGCCGTCGACAGGTCCTGGAGGAGGTCCTCCTCGAAGACCGTGGCCGCGCGCATCGCGTCGAGCCACTTGCTGCGGCCCTCGTCCGTCAGCTCCACGATCACCCGGACGCGGTTGGACTCGTCCCGCTCGCGGGTCACCAGTCCCTCCGACGTCATCCGGTCGATCCGGTGGGTCATCGCCGCCGGCGTGAGGCCCAGCTGCTTCGCGAGTTCGCTCGGGCCCATCCGGTAGGGGGCCCCGGAGATGACGAGGGCCTTCAGGACCTCCCACTCCGCGTTGCTGATGCCCAGGGCCGCCGTCTGGCGCCCGTACGCGACGTTCATGCGGCGGTTCAGGCGGCTCAGGGCCGAGACGACCTTCTCGACCTGGGGGTCGAGGTCCTGGAATTCGCGCTGGTAGACGGCGATCTGCTCGTCGAGGCTCGGCTCGTGGACGGGCGTGGCGCCGTCGGGGGTGTCACCCATGGGTCGAAGTATCGCACGAACCCGTTGGCGTCTAACTCCTTCGATGTGTAGAGTTAAGGGTCGAACTTTAGGGATGAAGTCTTCAGGCTTCAGTTATCAAAGGCAGGTGAGAAGTGACCAGGGTGATGGGCGCTGCGATGCGGCGGATCCAGGCCGGGAACGCGCTGACCGCGTTCGGTATCGGCTTCACGGTTCCGTTCCTCTACATCTACGTGGCGCAGGTGCGAGGTCTGGGCTCCATGGCCGCCACGAGCGCGTTCGTGGCGTTCGCCCTGGGTGCTCTCGTCGCGCTGCCCTTCACCGGTCGGGTCATCGACCGACGTGGTCCGGTGCCCGTGGTCATGGGTGCGGCCGTGGCCGCCTCGGTGGGCGCGCTGTCGCTCGGGCTGTCGACGGGGATCGTGCCGATCCTGCTGTCGGCGCTGGCGCTGGGTGCCGGGCAGGCCGTGATGCAGCCGGCGCTGGCCACGATGATCGTGTGGTGCTCGACGCCGTCCACCCGGACGCGGTCCTTCGCCATGCAGTTCTTCATGCAGAACCTGGGTCTGGGCATCGGCGGTCTCGTCGGCGGTCAGATCGTCGACGAGAGCCGGCCCGGCAGCTTCACGCTGCTCTTCGGCATCGAGGCCGTGATGTTCCTGGTGCTGGCCGCGGTGATCGCCACCGTGCGGATGCCCCAGGTGGCGGGCCTCAAGGACGCCATGCCGAAGAAGGACGGGGCGCAGGCGGGCGGCGGCTGGAAGCGGATGCTGCAGCACAAGGCGATGGTGCAGCTGTGCGTGCTGGGCTTCGTGCTGTTCTTCGCCTGCTACGGGCAGTTCGAGTCGGGTCTGGCCGCCTTCGGGACCGAGGCCGCGGGGATCACCCCGTCCACCCTCGGGTTCGCGCTCGCCGCCAACACCGGTGCGATCGTCGTGGCGCAGTTCGTGGTGCTGCGGCTGGTGGAGAAGCGGCGTCGGTCGCGGGTCATCGCGCTGGTCGGGCTGATCTGGACGGTCGCCTGGGTGATCGCCGGGTTCTCGGGAATGGGGCACGGCAGCGCGGTCATGGCCGCGGGCGCGTTCGTGACGACGTACGCCCTCTTCGGGATCGGGGAGGCGATGCTGTCGCCGACGCTGGCGCCGCTGGTGGCCGATCTGGCTCCGGAGGGTTCGGTCGGGCAGTACAACTCCGCCTTCGCCCTGGTGAAGCAGATGGCGCTGGCGCTCGGGCCGCTGGGCGTGCCGCTGGGGGCCGGGGTCCCGATGCTCTACATCGGGGTGTTCGTGGCGGTCTCGCTGGGCATCGCCTGGCTGGCGCTGCGGCTGGGCGGGCAGCTGAGCCCGGTGCAGGACAACCCGTCGCTGTCGCGGGTCGTGGCGCAGGGCGGGCCGGTGGTCGGCGCGGTACCCGCGGCCGTCGTCGCTGTGGAGCCCGCGCACGTGTAGTCGTACGTATGTATGGGTGTGGAAAAGGCCCCGGTCCTTTGGACCGGGGCCTTTTCCGTGTGCGGCTACTTGTCGGGGAGGGCGAACTCGCACCAGACGGCCTTGCCGCCGCCCGGGGTGCGGCGGGTGCCCCAGGACGAGGCGATGGTGGCGATGATCGAGATGCCGCGGCCGGTCTCGTCGGCCGGTTCGGCGCGGCGGCGGCGCGGGAGGTGGTCGTCCCCGTCGGTGACCTCGATGATCAGGCGGCGGTCGGTGCGGCGCAGGCGCAGGCGCATGGGCGGGGTGCCGTGCTGGAGGGAGTTCGCGACGAGCTCGCTCGCGGCGAGGACACCGAGGTCGCAGAGCTCGGCCGGGAACCGCCAGGAGGCGAGGACGCCCTGGGCGAAGGCGCGGGCGCGGGGGGCTGCTTCGACTCCGCCGAGGAGTTCGAGGGCCGCGTTGTGGAAGAGCTCGGCGTCGGCGCCGGTGCGGGCGGGCTGCTGGAGGACCATGACGGCGACGTCGTCGTCGTGGTCCGCGTCCACGCCGAGGGCGCGCATCAGGCGGTCGCAGATGATCGCCGGGGTGCCCTGGGCGCCGGAGAGGGCGCGTTCGAGGGCGGCGACGCCTTCGTCGATGTCCTCGCCGCGGCGTTCGACCAGGCCGTCGGTGTAGAGGACGGCGGTGGAGCCGGGGCCCAGCGCGATGGTCCCCGAGCTGTGGAGCCAGCCGCCGGTGCCGAGCGGGGGGCCGGTGGGGTCGGCGGCGCGGCGGACGGTGCCGTCCTCGTCGCGGACGAGGATGGGGAGGTGGCCGGCGGAGGCGTAGGCGAGGAGGCCTTCGTTGGGGTCGTGGACGGCGTAGACGCAGGTGGCGATCTGGCTGGCGTCGATCTCGGCGGCGAGGCCGTCGAGGAGTTGCAGGACCTCGTGGGGCGGGAGGTCGAGGCGGGCGTACGCGCGGACCGCCGTGCGGAGCTGGCCCATGACGGCCGCGGCGCGCACCCCGCGGCCCATGACGTCGCCGATGACGAGGGCGGTGCGGCCGGCGCCGAGGGTGATGACGTCGTACCAGTCGCCGCCGACGGCCGCTTCGGTGCCGCCGGGCTGGTAGGTGGCGGCGACGCGGAGGTCGTCGGGCTGCTCCAGTTCCTGGGGGAGGAGGGAGCGCTGGAGGGTGACGGCGGCCTCGCGCTGGCGGCGTTCGCTGGCGCGGAGGCGGTCGACGGCCTCGGCGTGGTCGGTGACGTCGGCGAGGTGGACCAGGATCCCGCTGTGGTGGGGGTCGGGTTCGCCGTCGGTGGCGGCCTTGGGGAACTCCACGGGGGTGCAGGTGACGGTGTAGGAGCTGCCGCCGCCGGGGGCGGTGCGGTTCTTGGCCGTACGGGGCTTGCCGCTGCGCTGGACCTGGTCGAGGAGCGGGAGCAGGCCGAGGTCGCCGAGCTCGGGCAGGGCCTCGTGGGCCGGGGCGCCGGTGGGCCTGGGGCCGAAGCCGGCGGTGTAGGCGTCGTTGAGGTAGGCGACGCGGTGCTCGGGGCCGTGGACGAGGGCCACGAGGGCCGGGAGCAGGCCCAGGACCTCCCGTACGGAGAGCTCGTCGAGGGCCGGTACGGCGGGGAGCGGTGCCGTGCCGGTGCCGCGGACGGTGGGGTCGGCCGGGCTGCCGTCGGGGGGCGGGGCGGGGTGGGCGGCCGCGCCGCGTGCTGCCGGGACGGAGCCTTCACCCCGTTTGGCCTGGGCTGCGGCGTGCTCGTTCCGGGCGGCGGCGCGGCGCTGCGTTCCGGGAAACCGGGCGCTCCAGCGCGTGAAGTTCACTGCGTTCAAGCCTCTTGGTGTCGCAAGTGGTCGCTGTGTCGCTCGTGGTCGGTCGCTGGACGGTGAGGTCACTCTGTGCAGGCGTGAGCCCACCTATGGTCACACGTCCAGTGTGGCCGACCGCACTGACAACGTCAGCCCTGGCTGTCCTGCGGGGGGTCGGGGGTGGGGGGCGGCGGGAGGTGCGGACGGTGTCCGCCTGCGGCGAGTTCGAATTCTGCCCTGGGGTGTTCGAGGGAGCCGAGGGAAACGATCTCCCGCTTGAAGAGGCCCGAGAGGGTCCATTCGGCGAGGACGCGCATCTTGCGGTTGAAGGTGGGGACGCGGCTGAGGTGGTAGGCGCGGTGCATGAACCAGGCGGGGTAGCCCTTGAGCTTGCGGCCGTAGACGTGGGCGACGCCCTTGTGGAGGCCGAGGGAGGCGACGGAGCCGACGTACTTGTGGGCGTACTCGGTGAGGACTTCGTCGCGCAGGGCGGCGACGAGGTTGTCGGCGAGCTGTTTGGCCTGGCGGACGGCGTGCTGGGCGTTGGGGGCGCAGGTGGCGCCGGATTCGGCGGCGGTGATGTCGGGGACGGCTGCCGCGTCGCCGGCGGCCCAGGCGTGTTCGACGCCTTCGACGGTGAGGAAGGCGGTGCAGGCGAGGCGGCCGCGGTCGTTCTTGGGGAGGTCGGTGGCGGCGAGGACGGGGTGGGGTTTGACGCCCGCGGTCCAGACGATGGTGCGGGTGGGGAAGCGGGAGCCGTCGCTGAGGACGGCGACGCGGTTCTCGCAGGAGTCGAGGCGGGTCTCCAGGCGTACGTCGATGTTGCGGCGGCGCAGTTCGCGGACGGTGTAGGTGCCCATTTCGGGGCCGACCTCGGGGAGGATCCGGTCGCTGGCCTCGACCAGCACCCATTTCATGTCCTCGGGTTTGACGTTGTGGTAGTACCGGGCCGCGTAGCGGGCCATGTCCTCCAGCTCGCCGAGTGCCTCGACGCCTGCGTATCCGCCGCCCACGAAGACGAAGGTGAGGGCGGCGGCGCGGATCTCGGGGTCGCGGGTGGAGGAGGCGATGTCCATCTGCTCGATGACGTGGTTGCGCAGGCCGATGGCCTCTTCCACGGTCTTGAAGCCGATGCCGTAGTCGGCGAGGCCGGGGATGGGGAGGGTGCGGGAGACGGAGCCGGGGGCGAGGACGAGTTCGTCGTATTCGATCTCGATGTCGCCGGTGCCCTCCTCGGCGGTGGCGAGGGTGGTGACGGTGGCGGTCCGTTTGGCGTGGTCGATGCGGCGGGCCTCGCCGATGACGATGCGGCAGCGGTCGAGGACGCGGCGCAGGGGGACGACGACGTGGCGGGGGGAGATCGAGCCCGCGGCGGCCTCGGGGAGGAAGGGCTGGTAGGTCATGTAGGGCTCGGGTGTGACCACCGTGATCTCGGCTTCGCCGGATCTCAGCTTCCGCTGGAGACCGAGCGCCGTGTACATGCCGACGTATCCGCCTCCGACCACGAGGATGCGCGCGGGGGGCGGGGTGCCGGGTGCGTCGCCCCGGGAGTTAGCAGCCTTCACCATCCCATGACGCAACGTGGCCGGGAGTTTGTCCACAGGCCCGGCACATTGTGTGACCGGTGAGGGTGGCGGGACGGGTCTGCCGCGGGAGCCGGGTAGGGGGAAAGGTTCGCAGGTCAGGGCCTACGGAATGGTTGATTCCGGAGACTTGCGGCGGAAAAGTGGGGATGAATGCTCCGATCGGGCGGCGCTCCGTCCGGGGCTGCCTCTTCTGAATTGACTCTGGCTCAACTATGTTCGTATCTCGTCGAGGAGTAGGACCAGGGCCCCATGACCGTGGCCCCCCTCGACACGAAGGCGGGGAGTGTCTCCGGGGGGAGACATATGATTACCGGGGGATACATATGCATATTTCCGATTTCCATGGCTCTGTCACCGCGCTGTCCGCGGAGAGCGGCGGCCGCGTGATGGCGGGCGCCACGACCCACGGAGTGGGCCGTTCCACGCCGCTGCGCGTCGACGCCCAGCGCAACCTCGAACACGTCCTGCGGGCCGCCCGCGAGGTGTTCGGCGAGCTCGGCTACGGCGCTCCGATGGAAGACGTGGCGCGGCGCGCGCGGGTCGGTGTCGGAACCGTCTACCGGCGGTTCCCGAGCAAGGACGTCCTGGTCCGGCGGATAGCCGAGGAGGAGACCGCCCGGCTGACGGAGCAGGCCAAGTCCGCCCTCGGCCAGGAGGAGGAGCCCTGGCAGGCGCTGTCGCGCTTCCTGCGGACCTCCGTCGCCTCGGGCGCGGGCCGGCTGCTGCCGCCGCAGGTCCTGCGCGTCGGTGCCGCCGAGGAGGACGGGTCCGAGGAGGAAGCCGCCGCGGCGCGTGTGCCGCAGCAGCGGCAGGCCGTCGTGGCCGGGGTGCCGGACCTGCGGGTCGTGGGCTCGCGCAGCTCCGTCGAGGACGAGCCGGCGGAGGACTCCGGGGCGGGTGCACTGCTGGAGGTCGTCGGGCGGCTCGTGGACCGGGCCCGGGAGGCCGGCGAGCTGCGGGCCGATGTCACGGTGGCCGATGTGCTGCTGGTGATAGCGACCGCCGCTCCCGCACTGCCGGACCCGGCACAGCAGGCCGCGGCTTCGGCCCGACTGCTGGACATCCTGCTCGAAGGGCTGCGGTCCCGGACGGTGTGAGCCGTGGCGGGGGCCTGACCCGGCCGGGTGGTCTGAGCCGTGCCCGGGTGGCCTGAGCCGTTGCGAGTCGCGCCGGGGGTCTGAGTCGGTGTGAGCCGTGCGGGTGGTCCTGTCCGGGAGGACAGGGTCGCCTGCACGGACCGGCCGGGAGGGCTGCCTGGGTGGTGCCGTGCGCGGGGGCTCCGTACAGGAGTGCCGTGCGGGAGCGACCTGTGGGAGTGCCGTCGGGTTCTGCCGGTCCCCGGTTGCCGTCGGGGTGGGTGACGGCGGGCCCCGGGCGGAGTGGTCCGGGAAGGGTGGTCCGGGGGCGGTCCGGGGCGCGGTGGTTCGGGGGCTTTCGGCGAGGGCCGGGTCCGGCGGGCGGGCGCGTTGCTTCCGGTCGGTTCGTCAACGGGCACCAGCGGGGCGGCAGTCGCTCGAACGGGTGAGTCCCGTTCTTTCGGTGGTGCCGTCGAGTCGCCGGAACTTGCCCGGACGGGTGGATGCCGCGCAGAGGCATCCGGGGCACCGGCGCCGTGTGACACGCTGGATCGGTGTACCGGGCTGAGTGTGTCGTGCGGGGGCTTCCGCGATGAGCGTTGACGGGCGGGACGAGTCCCCCGCTGGTTCGGGCGGGGAGGCCGGGCCGGGGAGCCTGCCCCCGCGGCAGGTGCCGGCCCAGCGCGAACCCGGTGGACGGCACGCCGCTCCGCGGCCGGGTGGTACCGATCTGCCGTCGTCCGACGCCGATTTGATCGCCCGGATGCGCGGCGGTGACGACGGCGCGTACGAGGAACTCTTCCGTCGGCACTCCGAGGCCGTACGCCGGTACGCACGCACCTGTTGCCGGGACGGGCACACCGCCGACGACCTGACCGCCGAGGTGTTCGCGCGGACGCTCCAGGCGGTGCGGGGTGGTGCCGGGCCGGACCAGTCGGTGCGGGCGTACCTGCTCACCACCGTGCGGCGGGTCGCCGCGGCCTGGGGGAAGACCGCCCGGCGGGAGCATCTGGTCGAGGACTTCGCGCTGTTCGCGGAGCAGGCGGCGGCCGGTACCGAGGGCACCGGCGGGCTGGGCGGGATGTCCGGTGCGGACGGCCTGGAACTGGGCGCGGACGTCCGGGCGATGCACGAGGCCGAGCGGTCGCTCGCCCTGCAGGCCTTCCGGAGCCTGCCGGAGCGGTGGCAGGCCGTGCTGTGGCACACCACGGTCGAGGAGGCCTCGCCGAGTGCGATCGCCCCGCTGTTCGGGCTGAGCGCCAACGCGACGGCGGTGCTGGCCAGCCGGGCCCGGGAGGGCCTCAAGCAGGCCTACCTCCAGGCGCACGTGAGTTCCGCGCTCGTCGAGGGCGGCGACTGCGCGCGGTACGCGGACCGGCTGGGCGCCTATGCCCGGGGCGGGTTGCGGATGCGGGCGGAGCGGGGGCTGCGCAAGCACTTGGAGGAGTGCGCGAAGTGCCGGCTCGCCGCCGGGGAGCTGAAGGACGTCAACGCGGGGATTCCCGCGCTGCTGCCGGTCGCGGTCATCGGGTGGTTCGCCGCCGGGTACGCAGCCAAGGCGGCCGGGGTCGTGGCGGGTGGGGCCGTCGCGGCCGGTGGGGCGGGAGCCGCTGCCGCCGCCGCGGGCGGTTCCTCCGCGGGGGCCGGTGCCGCGGGTACGGCCGGGGCGGGGGCCGGTGCCGCGGGTACGGCCGGGGCGGGGGCGGCCGGAGGGACCGGGGGTGCCGGGGCGGGGGCCGGGGGTGCCGCCGTCGCCGAGGGGCTCGGGCTGCCCGCCAAGGCCGCCCTCGCCGCCGG
The DNA here is from genome assembly GCF_055581065.1 of Streptomyces sp. NPDC031479. Lineage (NCBI taxonomy): Bacteria > Bacillati > Actinomycetota > Actinomycetes > Kitasatosporales > Streptomycetaceae > Streptomyces > Streptomyces sp. NPDC031479. The sequence goes on along the minus strand of NZ_JBVIKC010000052.1, from coordinate 52,487 downwards.
GATAGCGGTCGCCGCGGCGGCAGGGGTGGTGTTCGCCCTCGCCGGGGACGAGCCCGAACCGCAGGCCGCGGCGAAGCCCGCACCCGGGGTGGTGGCTCCGGCCGTGCCGAAGCCGCCCGCGTCCGCGGCTCCGGAGAGCAGCGCGCCGGGGGCTCCGTCGCCGGCCGCGCCGGAACCCGTGCCGCCCCGGCGCTCTCCGCAGCCTTCGGCTCCCGTGCCGGGGCCGCCGACGCCCTCGGTCCCGCCCCCGGCCCCGGCCCCGGCCCCGGCGTCGAAGCCGCCGTCGGCCTCGCCCGTGCCGGAGCCGCCTCGGAGCCCGACGCCCACGCCGTCACCCGTCAAGCCCTCGCCGAAGCCCCCGTCGGCCCGGGACTTCCAGCTGGCGCGGCTCGGGCACTCCGCGTTCGGGCAGCACACCGGGCCGGAGGTGGAGACCTGGCGCAGCAGCTGGGTGTGGCAGCGGTGGGGGCTGGAGGTGGGCGACCGGCGTTTCGGGCAGGGCGTCACGGTGAACTCCCGCTCCTCGGTGGAGATCGCCCTCAACCGGCAGTGCACCGGCTTCTCGGCGCGCGCCGGGGTGGACGGGCTGTCGCTGCCGACCGACGGGAAGCTGCGGTTCTCCGTCTACGGCGACGGGCAGCGGCTGTGGCGTTCGGGGGCGCTGGGGTACGGCGACGCCCCGGCGGACGTCCAGGTGTCCCTGGCCGGGCACACGACGCTGCGGCTGGTGGTGGAACAGGCCGGGCAGGGGCATCTGCCGACGCTGGCGAGCTGGGCGGACTCGGTGATCAGCTGCCGCTGAGCGCGGTGGGGGCGGCGAGCAGGGCGGCCACCTCGGCGGGGCCGAGGGTCCGGCCCTCCGCTTCGGCCGCGGCCTGGCCGGCCGCCCCGAGCAGGGCGCGGGTGCGGGCCGGGAGGCCCTCCAGGGCGGCCTCCTCGGGGACCGGACGGGGGTGGCCCGCGCGCCAGGCGGTGGCCGCCGCGAGGACCCGTACGCTCTCGGCCGGACGGTCGGTGTCCGCCAGCAGCAGGGCGGCGGTCTCGGCGAGGGTGGCCAGGAACCGCTCCGCGCAACGGGCGGCGACCGCGTCGGCGAGGCCCTGGGCGGCCTTGGCGAGGCCGGCTTCCGGGCCCTGTTCGCGGGCGAGGAGGACGGCTTCGACGGTGTCCAGCCCGGCCGCGAACTGCGGGGGTCCCGTGATGCCGTCCGCCGCGGCGCGGGCGCCCTGCCATTCGGCGCGGGCCCGGACGGTGTCGCCGCGCTGGAGGGTGAACATCGCGGCGAGGAGCCCGGCGAAGGCGGCGACGTCGTACACACCGCCCTGCCGTTCGGCCTCCTGCTCGGCCTCGGCCAGGAGGCACTCGGCGCCGTCGAGGTCGCCGCCGCTGTAGGCGGCCTCCGCGATGCGGGCGATGGCGAAGGGGGCCTCGGTGTGGGCGCCGACCTCGCGGGCCAGGCGCAGGCACTCCTCGTACTCGGCGCGGGCGTCGTCGAACCGGCCGCGCGAGAGGGCCAGTTCCCCGGCGGCACTGGCGACCTGTGCGCGGGTCCAGCGGTCGCCGACCCGGGAGGCGATCCGGCGGAGCTCGGCGAGGTCGGCGTCCACGGTGGGCAGGCCGCCGGTCGTGTCGATGGCGGTGTGCGTGCGGAGCATGAGGATGACGCCGAGTTCCCAGTCCCCCGCATGGCGGCGCGCGTTGGCGACGCCCCGGTCGAGGTCGGCCAGGAAGTCGGGGGTCTGGCCGGTGAGGAAGCCCAGCGCGGGCCAGAGCATCCCCGGGAAGCGGGTGGACTCCGGCGACTCCCGGCGGAAGGCCTCCCGCATGCGGGTGGCGAGGGCCCGGTACTCGGGGGTGTGGAAGTGGTCGCCCCGGTTGCTCTCGGCCAGCAGGAACATGTGGAGGATCCGCAGGCGCATGCAGCCCCAGTACGCGGGCGAGCTCTCGGGCGGGTCCTCGGGGGTGCGGTCGAGGATGCGGCCGATCCATTCGACGCCCTCGACGCGGTAGTTGCGCAGCCACCAGAACCAGCCCAGGGAGAGCGCGATGCGCTGGGCGGACTCCGTGGCGTCCGGGGCCTGCGGGGTGGCGGTGCCGAGGGTGGTGTCGAGCGCGGAGCGGAGGTTGTCGAGCTCGGTCTCGACGCGCCGGATCCAGGGGAGCTGGACCGCGGAGCGGATCAGGGGTTCGGCGTGCTCGGCGAAGGCGAGGTAGTGCGCGGCGTGGCGGTGGGCGGTGGCGCGCAGGGCGGCCGGGTCGGCGGCGGCGCGTTCGGCGGCGTACTCGTGGATGGTCTCCAGCATGCGGTAGCGCATGCCGGGCGAGGTCTCGTCCTCGTCGGGTTCGGCGAGGACGAGGGACTTGCCGACGAGTGAGCCGAGGACGTCGGCGACGTCGAGGGTGCCGTGGCCGTAGCCGTGGCCGTAGCCGTGGCCGTGGCCGTTTCCGTCGTCGCCGTCGTCGCCCGGTTCGGCGCAGACGGCTTCGGCGGCGGCCAGGTCGCAGCCGCCCGCGAAGACCGACAGACGGGCGAGGACGGCCCGTTCGGAGGCGTCGAGGAGGTCCCAGGACCAGTCGACGACCGCACGCAGGGTCTGCTGGCGGGGCAGCAGGGTGCGGGCGCCGCCGGTGAGGAGGCGGAAGCGGTCGTCGAGCCGGTCGGCGATCTGGCGCGGGGTGAGCAGCCGCAGCCGCGCGGCGGCCAGTTCGATGGCCAGCGGCAGTCCGTCGAGGCGGGCGCAGATCTCGGCGACGGCGGCGGGATCGTCGCCGGGGGTGAAGCCGGGGCGGGCGGAGGCGGCGCGCTCGGCGAAGAGCCGGTGCGCGGGGGCGGGCGGCAGGGGTTCGAGGGGGCGCAGGAACTCGCCCGGCACGCCGAGGGGTTCGCGGCTGGTGGCGAGGATGCGGACGCCGGGGCAGTGGGTGAGGAGGCGTTCGGCGAGTTCGGCGGCGGCGCCGATGACGTGCTCGCAGTTGTCGAGGACGAGGAGCAGGCTGCGGTGCGCGCAGTGCTCGACGAGGAGGTCGGTGGGGTCGGCGGTGGTGGCCTTCTCGCGGGCGACGAGGCTGCTCTCGCGCAGGCCGAGGGCGCTGAGGACGGCGCCGGGTACGGCGGCGGGGTGGTCGAGCCGGGCGAGTTCGACGAGCCAGCCGGAATCCGGCTGGTCGGCGGCGGCGTGCTCGGCGAGCCGGGTCTTTCCGGAGCCGCCGGGGCCGGTGAGGGTGACGAGCCGGAAGCGGGCGAGGTCGCCGGCGAGCGCGGCGAGTTCGGGCTCGCGGCCGACGAAGGAGGTCAGGCGGGGGCGGAGGTTGCCGCGGGGCTGCGGGGGCGGGGGCGGCGGGGACTGGAGCAGCTCCGCGTGCAGGGCGCGGAGCCGCGGGCCGGGGTCGGTGCCGAGGCGTTCGGCGAGATCGCGTCGAGTGCGCTCGTACGCGGCGAGCGCGTCGGCGGGGCGTCCGGCGGCGCGGAGTGCGCGCAGCTGCTGGGCGCGCAGTTCTTCGTCGTACGGATGCTCGTGGATCAGCGCCTCGATCTCCGGCAGGAGTGCGGCCGGTGCGGTGGCGCCGCTGTGCAGGTCCGCCTCGACGCGGTCGCGCGCGGCGCGGGTGCGGCGGGCCTCGGTGGCGGCGGCGAGGGAGGTGCGGGCGGGCTCGGGGAGGTCGGCGAGGGCGGGGCCGCGCCAGAGCGAGAGGGCCTCTCGGAGGGTGGCCGCCGCCGCGGCGGGGTCGGCGGCGGGCGCGGAGAGCTGCTCGGCGCCGAGGGCCGCGAGCCGGGTGAAACGGTGCAGGTCGACGTCCTCGCGGGCCGCGGCGAGGCGGTAGCCGCCGGCGGGGTCGGCGCGGACGCTGTCGCGGGACCCCAGGGCGCGGCGCAGCCGGGAGACGAGGGCCTGAAGGGCGGCCGGGGCGTCCTGGGGCGGATCGTCGCCCCAGACCTCGTCGACGAGATCGGCGACGGGGGCGGCGGCGGGGCCGCCGGCGCGCAGGGCGAGCGCGGCCAGGAGCGCGCGCAGGCGGGCGCCGCCGAGGGGAAGGGGGGCGCCGGTCTCGTCACGTGCCTCGGTGATGCCGAGGATGAGGTACCGCACCGGGCAATTCTGCCCTGCCCCCGCGGGAAGCGACGCGGGATTTCCCGGCCCCGGCTCCCGACCTCGGCGGGTTCGCCCGGCCCCCGGCCTCGGCCACGGGCCACGGCCCACGGCCCACGGGGACGGCCCACGGCCCACCCGGACGGTCCCGCCCCGGCTCGGGCGAAGCCCTGCGGGGACGGGCGAACCCGTAGGGGCCGGGCGCGGCGCCGCCGGCTGCCGCTGGGGCGAGGCACCGGGCGAGCGGGCCGTGCCCGGGCTCCCGGGGCTGCGCCCGTACTCCTGGGGCTCCGCCCCCGACCCCGCGCCCGCGCCTCCGTGCCTCCGCCTCCGACGCCGGCTCCGACCGGGCTGGATCTCTCCCGGTGGGACGGTTCAGGACGTGCGGAGGGTGGTGAGGGTGCGGGTGGCGATCTCCTGGCCGATGGGGAGGGACGCGGTCGCCGCCGGTGACGGGGCGTTGAGGACGTGGACCGTGCGCGGGGCCTCGCGGATGAGGAAGTCGTCCACGAGGGTCCCGTCCCGCAGGACGGCCTGCGCGCGGACTCCGGACCCGGCCGGGGTGAGGTCCGCGGCGGTGACGCCGGGCAGGAGGCGGCGTACCGCGTCCGTGAAGGCCCGCTTCGACAGCGAGCGGTGGATCTCCCCGGCCCCGTAGCGCCAGTGCCGGGACGCCATCCGCCAGGATCCCGGCCAGGCCAGCTCGGTGGCGAGGTCGCGGGGCCGGACGGTGGCCCAGTCGTAGCCCTCGCGGGCCAGCGCCGGGACGGCGTTCGGGCCGACGTGGACGCCGCCGCCGATGCCGCGGGTGAGGTGGACGCCGAGGAAGGGGAACGCCGGGTCGGGCACCGGGTAGACCAGACCCCGGACCAGCTCCGGGCGGGCCAGATCGTGGTACTCGCCGCGGAAGGGGATGATCCGCATGCCGGGGTCGTCACCGGCGAGGCGGGCGATCCGGTCGCACTGCAGGCCGGCGCAGTTCACCAGCACCTTCGCCCTGACCACCAGCCCGGACGTGGTGCGCACCGCGACGGCGGAGGGGCGGCGGGAGATCAGGTCCACCTCGGCGCCGTAGAGGATCTCGGCGCCGGAGGACTCCGCGAGCTGCGCCGCGACCTGCCCGTAGTCGACGATGCCGGTCGTGCCGACGTGGATGGCGGCGAGGCCCCGGATCTCCGGCTCGTACTCCGCGATCTGCGCGGGGCCGAGCTCGCGCACCGGGATGCCGTTCTCGCGGCCGCGCTGGACGAGGGAGTGCAGGCGCGGCAGCTCCGCGCGCTCGGTGGCGACGATCAGCTTGCCCGTCACCTCGTGGGCGATGCCGTGCTCCGCGCAGAACTTCACCATCTCGGCGGCCCCGCGCACCGCGAAGCGCGCCTTGAGCGATCCCGGGCGGTAGTAGATGCCGCTGTGGATCACCCCGCTGTTGCGGCCCGTCTGGTGCCGGGCGGGGCCGGTCTCCTTCTCCAGTACGGTCACCCGCGTCCCCGGGGCCAGCCGCGACAGGGCATGCGCCGTCGACATACCGACGATCCCGCCACCGATCACCAGCACATCGCAGTCCACGCCGCCGCCCACGCTGACACCTCCCACCCCTGCATACTGCACCCCGCCACCGACAGAGCGGCTACGCGGGTGTCACCAGGAGCGGTCGGGCCCGCTCGCGCAGCTCCGCGACGCGCGGTTCGTCCCCGTACGGTTCCAGCCGGTGCAGCAGGTCCCGTACGTACTCGTTGGTCCGTGCCGAGGAGATCCGGCCCGCGACCTCCACGGCCCGGGTGCCGGCCGCGCAGGCCGCGTCGAGGTTGCCGGACTCCAGCTCGGCGACCGCGCTCACCACGAGCCGCAGCCCGTGTGAGCGTACGTACTCCTCGGTGGGGCGGGACAGCGCCTGTTCGGTGAAACGCCGGACCTGGCGAGGGAGTTTCAGGTCCCGGTAGCATTCCGCGGCATCCGCCGCGAAACGGTCGTACGAGTAGAAACCCAGCCAGGTCGGATCGGCGTCACCCTCACGGGAACGCTCCAGCCAGCCCTCGGCGGCCCGCAGCGCGGCCCCGGCGGCGGCCGAGTCGCCCGCCTTCGCGTGGGCGCGGGCCTCGACGAGGCGGAAGAAGCTCATGGTGCGGGCGGTGGCCAGGCCCCGGTTGCGTTCGACGGCGGCCTGGGCGAGGTCCACTCCTTCGTCGGGGAAGTCCCGGTAGGTCGCCTGGAGCGACATCGAGGCCAGGACGTAACCGCCGAGCGGTACGTCGGCGGCCGCGCGGGCCAGCCGCAGCGCCTGGATGTAGTAGCGCTGGGCCGCCTCCTGCTGGCCGGTGTCGAAGGCCATCCAGCCCGCCAGCCGGGTCAGTTCGGCGGTGGCGCCGAAGAGGGCGCGGCCCACCTCGTCGCTGTACGAGCCGAGCAGCAGCGGCGCGGCGTCGACCCGCAGGCACTCGGGGACCATCGACGAACGCCAGTCGCCGCCGCCGTACTTGGAGTCCCAGCGGCGGGCGTCCTCGGCGGCCTCGCGCAGCTTCGCGACGTCGCTGTGGCCGACGCGCTGCGGGAAGGCGTCCGAGAGCACGGCGGGAGCGGCGGGGGCCGTGGCCGCGGGAGCGGCGGGGGCCTGCTGACCGGTTTCGGATCCGGGCCGGGCGGGCACAACGCCTTGCGCGGGGGTCCGTACGGACGGTCCGGGCACACCGGACGCCTGCCGGGGCGCCACGGCCCTGGCCACCCCGCCGATCGCACCGGCCCGCTCGGTCCCGGCGGTACCGGTGGTCCCGGCGGCTCCGGCAGTACCGGCGGCTCCGGCGGCCCCAGTGGCTCCCGCGGTCCCGGCGGCCGCACCAGCGGTCTCCCCGGCCGCCTGAACCGGAACCGGAAGCGGAGCCTTCTCCCGTACGGGACCCGGTTCGCGCGCCACCGAGCTGTCGGCCGGAGATATCAGCCAGCGCGACGCGGGCGTCGCGTACGCCGACACCGCGAAGGACCCGGCGAGCGACTGCCAGATCCCGCCACCGCCCCGCCGCCCCGCGAGGTCGAGCCGGTAGAGGTCGGTCGCCGACCGCACGGCCGCGCCGATGTCGCGCGGGAAGGCCAGCCCGACCTCGGGCGCGGGGTCCGCGTCCGCCAGCCCGATCTCGTGCAGCGGCACCGGGCGCCCCAGCTTCGCGCCGATGGCCGCCGCGATCAGGTGCGGCGCGGCGCCCTGGGGCACCATCCCCTTCGACACCCACCGCGCGACCGAGGTCTTGTCGTACCGGAGCGTCAGACCGCGCTGCGCGCCGAGGTCGTTGACCCGCCGGGCCAGTCCCGCGTTGCTGATGCCCGCGAGGGCGAGGACGGCGCCGAGCTTCTCATTGGGCTCGCGGAGCTCCCTGGACATGCGCCACCCCTCGTCACACGCGGAACGCAGACGCCGCCGGGGCATAGGCGCCCGGCATTTCGTAAACCCAGCGTAGTTCCCCGCCTCCCAAGCGTTAAGGCCCCGACTTCCGTATGGCGGGATTGTTGTCCGTATGCACAGTCCGGGCGGGGCCCGCCCCCGGGGCGCACGTGTCAGCTCGTGCTCCGCCCGTGTGGCCGTGCGCCCGGCCGTGCGCTCTGGCCGGTCCCGGGGCCCGGCGATTCGATGTGCGGTGCGTGGGTCGGCCCGCCGCGTGGAACCGGAGGGCCGGGGGATGCCGCCGCCTCAATCCCCGCGGGTGGCGGAACGGTCCGGGGGGTGGAGACCGCCTCCCGGGCCGCGGCCCGCGCGCGGACCGCCGCGGGCACTCAGCACGGCCGAAGAATGGCCGAAACCGACCTATGGGGCGGTGGGAACGGAACACCAAATACCGTGTGGCCGGGGCGTGTTCGTTTGCATGCGCGCCCCCGAAGCCACTCTCGCACGCCCGTCTCGTGGCAGCATGGACCCCGAGCCACCCGGGGTCCCGCCGGCCGCGCCCTCCGGCGCCGACCGCGTCGTCCGTGCCGTCCGTTGCCCCGGTCATGTGCCCACGGGCTGGGGGAGGCGGCGGTGCGCTGGTTGGTCGGGTGGAGCAGTATCGCCGCGAGCTTCGGCACGGCCGGCCGGGTCTCCCACCAGGGCGAACCGCCCCGCGGCGGCGGCCGGGCCGACTACGCGGACCCCGCCCACGGGGCGTACGGACCCCAGGGCGCGTACGGACCCCCCGGGGCGCACCCCCACGCGGCCCCGCCGCGCGGCGGCATCGCGGACGCCGCGTACGCCGACGATCCGGCCGCCCAGGACGCGGAACGCACCGTCCACCCCGTCGGCGCCCAACTGCTCTGGGGCGACCCCGACCCCCTCTGGGCCGTCGGCGACTGGCGCCCCGACGAGATCCGCACCGTCACCGCCGACCCCGCGGACCCCTTCACCCGGCTCGCCGTCCTCGGCTGCTGCGGCGCCTCCGACGCCGAGCTGCGCCGCGCCCTCTACGCCGCCCGCGGCGGAGCCCTGCGCCACCTCACCGAGTGGTCCGGCAGCTACACCGCCGTCGTCCAGGCCGGCCGCCGCATCACCGTCCTCGGTGACCTCGCGGGGGCCCGGCCCGTCTTCTACACGCCCTGGGCGGGCGGCACCGCGTACGCCACCGCCGCCCTCCCGCTCGCCGACCTGATCGAGGCGCAGCTCGACGTCGGCCACCTCGCGGCCCTGCTGGCCTGCCCCGACAGCCCCGAGGCGCTGGGCGACGGCACACCGTACGTCGGCGTGCGGCGGATCCCGCCCGGCCACACGCTGATCCTGCGCGAGGGCTCCCGGGAGATCACCGGGTACGAGCCGGTGGCCTCCCTCGCGGTGGCCGCGCCCGAGTCCGACCCGGAGCGCGCGGTGGAGGGCGTACGGGAAGCGTTGACGGCCGCGGTGCGCGCCCGGCTCACGGCGCCCCGGCATGCTCCCGACGTACTGGTGACCGACCCCGGCCCCGTGCCCGGAATGGGACCCGCCGACCGGCGTGCGGCCCGGGGCGCCCCCGCGCCCGGGGTGGGCGCCGACCTCTCCGGCGGCAGCGCCTCGGCGACGCTGGCCCTCCTCGCCGCCGGGCTCCCGGGCTCCCCCGGCACCCTGCCCGGCACCGGCTCCCGGCTCCTCGCCGTCACCTTCAACGACCTGGCCACCCCCCAGGGCCGCGAGGCCGAACTCGAACGCGCCCACGCCCTCGCCGCCGACCCCCGGCTGCACCACGTCGTGGTGGCCGCGGCCGCGGAGGCCCTCCCCTACGCGGAACTCGACGGCCCGCTCACCGACGAACCCGGCCCGTCCCTGGTCACCGCCGCCCGTGAGCGGCGGCGGCTGGCGGCCGGCTCCGCGGACCACTTCACCGGGCACGGGGCCCGCCAGGTCCTGGACGCGCACCCCGCCCGCATGGCCGACCTCCTGCTGGACCGCAGACGCCGCCACCTGCTGCGCCCGGTCGCCGCCCTCGCCCGCGCCGCCTCGGCCTCCGGGGAGTCCCTCCTCGTGCCGCTCACCGTGTACTCGGCGGCCCGCCGCCTGGCCCGTACGCCGTACCGGGCGGGCATCGAGGCGGCGGCGGCCCGGCTGCGCGAGGGCGGGGTCGCCGCCACGGTCTCGGGGCCGGTCGACGCCTCCCTGGCGGCCCTGACCTGGTCCCGCCCGGGACCGGCCGCGGGCTGGCTGACCGGGGAGGCGCTGGCGGAAGTATCGATCCGCCTCCGGGCCGCCGCCGGACGCCCCCCGCTCTCGCTGCGGCCCGGTGAGGCCCGCGCCCGCGCGCTGCTGGCCCGCCACGCGGCCGACCACCGGGTCTTCGAGCAGGCCGTGGAGGTCCGCAGCCAGCGCCTGCACGCGCCGTTCCTCGACAACCAGGTCGTACGGGCCGCGCGCGCCCTGCCGGAGTCCCTGCGGGTGCAGCCCGGGGCCCGCGCCGAGATCCTGCGCAGCGTGCTGGCCTCCGCCGGGGTGCGGGAACTGCCGCCCGGGTGGGGCGCCTCCGCCCACACCCCGAACGAGACCGCGACCCGGCTCGGGCTGCGGGCCGCCCTGCCCGGCCTGCTCTCCCTGTTCTCCGCCCCGCTGCTGGCCGACGCCGGGCTGATCGAGGCCCGGGTCGTGCAGCGGGCCCTGTCCGAGGCCGCCGACGGCAAGCCCGTACCGCTCGACGGGCTGGCGGAGCTCGTCTCGATGGAGCTGTGGCTGCGCCGCCTCCTCGCCCGCCGCGGAACCTGCTGGACGGGCACCTCCACCCCGCGCCGCCGGGCGGTCCCGGCCCTCGACGCCTCCCTGCCGCGTCTGACCCGCGGCGCGCCGGCCGCCCGCTAGGGCCTCCGGCGAGGCGGCCGTTCGCCAGGGCCTGCCGGTCCCGGCAAGATCCGGAAGAGACGGCCTAAGCCGCGTCGGCCGCCGTACGGGGCCCGGCGGCGAGGGCGGACCACCACACCGAGGCGAGCAGCAGCACCCCCGGGGCGATCCCGGCGACGGACGCCACCACCGCGGGTCCCGCGCCGGCCGCGCCCAGGACCATTCCGGCGGCGGCACAGGCCGACATCGCGGCGCCGAGCACGCGCAGCGAGGCCTGGTGCCAGACGGCCGCGAGGCCGAAGAAGTGCAGTCCGACGACGAGCGCGATCCACGCCCCCGTCAGGTGCGGGGCGTAGACGTTCACGACGGCGACCCCGGCCAGTGCGGCGATCACCTCACCGGCCACCACGAGCCAGTAGCGCCGCCCGAAGGCCGTACGCGCCGCTCCGGCGTCGCCGCCGCCGTCGCCGTCGCCACCGGTGGGGTCCGCCGGGCGCCGGGACACGAAGAACAGGCCCACGAACGCGGCCACCGCGAGCAGCCGCAGCGGGACGGCGGCCGGCGCCACGGCGCCGGCGTTCGCCCCGATGAAGACGAGGCCGAAGGCACCGCCGATGATCAATCCCGTACGCCCCTGTGTCATGGCGCACAGTGTGCCGAAATCCGATCATGGACTCCATGCGGAGGGAGCCCCTCCACCCGCTCCGCACCGCCCCGCACCGGCGCCCGTCGGCCGGACCGCGCCCCGGCCGGGTCAGGGCACCCGCGTCGTAGAATCGGCGCATTGTGTCTGAGTCCCCGAACCCCCAGCCCAGCCTCCCGGACACCGCGCCCGAGGCGACCGCGTACGTGCCCCCCAAGTGGCGCACCGAGCCCCGTTTCCCCGACGGCCCCGCGCCCGACCCCGCCGGATCGCACCACGAGCGGCGGATCCGCAGCTTCCAGCCGCGCCGCAGCCGGGTCACCACCGGCCAGGGCGAGGCGCTGAAGCGCCTGTGGGGGACCTGGGGGCTCGACATCGACGGCCACGAGGTCATCGACCTCCACCGCCTCTTCGACGGCCTGCCCGTGGTCCTGGAGATCGGCTTCGGCATGGGCGAGGCCACCGCCCAGATGGCCGCCGCCGACCCCTCGACCGGTGTCCTCGCCGCCGACGTGCACACCCCGGGCCAGGGCAACCTGCTCGCCCTCGCGGAGCGCGCCGGCCTCACCAACGTCCGCGTGGCCAACGGCGACGCCATCATCCTGCTCCGCGAGATGCTGCCGCCCGACTCCCTCGCCGGACTGCGCGTGTACTTCCCGGACCCGTGGCCCAAGGCCCGCCACCACAAGCGGCGGCTGATCCAGCCCGAGTTCCTCGACCTGGCCGCCACCCGCATGGCGCCGGGGGCCCTGCTGCACTGCGCGACGGACTGGGAGCCGTACGCGGAGCAGATGCTCGAAGTCCTCAGCGCACACCCGGAGTTCGAGAACACGCAGGCCGACGGCGGCTACGCGCCGCGCCCCGAGTTCCGCCCCCTCACCCGCTTCGAGGGCCAGGGACTCGACAAGGGCCACGTCGTCCACGACCTCCTCTTCACCCGCGTCCGCCCCAAGAACTGACAAACATCACTCCGAGTGTCCGAGCGGCTCGGTAGGGTCACCATGTGCTCCGAGCGCTCTCCCGTGTGCTCGCACGCACACCGGACCCGGTCCGCGTGTGCGTGCCCGTCACCCTGCTCACCGCGACCGGGTTCACCATCCTGGAACTCGTGCGGGAGCAGACCGGCACCGCCGGTTTCCTCGTAGGACTCGGCCTGGCCCTGCTGCCCGTACCGCCGCTGATGGCGGCGTTCCGGTGGCTCGGCCGGGCCGCGCCCGCCCCCTGGCGGCAGTTGATGTTCTGCTTCGGCTGGGGGGCCTGCACCGCGGCGCTGATCGCGATACTGGCGAACAGTTTCGCGACCGAGTGGATAGCCGCGGCCACCACCGACCCCTTCGACGCCGACCGGTTCGGCTCGGTGGCGATCGCCCCGGTCGTGGAGGAGAGCGCCAAGGCCGCGGCGCTGCTCCTCGTCTTCGCCTTCCGAAGACGGCAGTTCACCGGCCCGGCCGACGGGTTCGTGCTGGCCGGGTTCACCGCCACCGGCTTCGCCTGCACCGAGAACGTCCTCTACCTGGGCAACGCCTTCGAAGAGGACCTCGCCAAGGGCACCGGCGTCCTGGACTCCATGACGGCGGCGACGTTCTTCGTGCGGGCGGTCCTGTCGCCGTTCGCACACCCCCTGTTCACCGTGCTGACCGGGCTCGGCGTCGGCATGGCCGCGGTCGGTGCGGGCCGCGCGCGCCGGACGGGCCCGCCCTTGCTGGGCCTGGGCCTCGCCATGGGTCTGCACGCGCTGTGGAACGGCTCCTCACATTTCGGTGAGTACGGTTTCTACGCGGTCTACGGCTGCGTGATGGTCCCGGCGTTCGCGCTGCTGCTGGGGCTGGCCGTGCGGATACGGCGTCACAGACTGCGCGCCGTCGCCGCCGAGCTGTCGGTGTACGCCCGCGCGGGCTGGCTCGGCCCGGCGGAGGTCCCGGCGCTGGCCTCGATGCCGGCCCGGTCCCTGGCGCGGGCCCTGGCCCGCCGCAGCGGTGGCCGGCCCGCCGCCCGGGCGGTCTCCCGCTACGCGGCGGACGCCGCCGCCCTCGCCCTGCTGCGCCGGCACGCCCGGCAGACCGCCGGCCCCGACCGGGATCCCGCCCGCGACCGGGACTTCGCCGTACGGGAACGGGAGTTGCTGGACCGCCTCTGGCTCCGCCGGGCGACGGCCGCGCCCGTCCTGGCGCGGGCCGCGGTGCTGGAGGAGCTACTGCCGCCGTGGTACGACCCGCTGGCCGGCCCGCACACCCCCCGGCCGCCCCAGGCCTCCCGGGAGCCCCTGGCCACCCGGCCGGCGCCGCCCTTCGCCCGGCCGACGACACCGGCGGCACCGGCACCGGCCCCGATCGCGGTGCCGCCCCCCAGGACCCCGGCGCTGTCCGCCTCCGTCCGCCCCTGAAGACCGGCGCCTCGGCGGACGGCGGGACAGCGCGGCAGCGCCCCCGGACTAGACGCTGAGCCCCTTGGATTCGAGCCACGCCAGCGGGTCGACCGTCGAGCCGCCCTTGCGCACCTCAAGGTGCAGGTGGGCCCCGGTGACGTTGCCGGTCGCGCCGACCCGTCCGATGGTCTCGCCCGCGCCGACCGTCCCGGAGGTCACCGCCATGGAGGAGAGGTGGCAGTACCAGACCTCCGTACCGTCATCGAGCTGCAGCACGATCCGGTAGCCGTAGGCGCCCGACCAGCCGGCCGAGATGACCTTCCCGCCGCCCACGGCCTTGACCGGGGTGCCGGTCGGCGCCGCGAAGTCGAGGCCGGTGTGGTACCCGGAGGACCACATGGAGCCGGAGTCGCCGTAGTGCGAGGTGAGGGTGTAGGAGGAGGTGGGGAGGGAGTAGGAGCCCGAGGCCTTCGTGCCCGTGCCGGAGGCGGATCCGCCGCCCTCCGCGTCCTTGGCCGCCGTCGCCGCGGCGGCCGCGGCCGCCTTGTCCGCTTCGGCCTTCTCGGCGGCGGCCTTCTCGGCGGCCACGCGAACCGTCTCGGCCTCCTTGTCGGCCGCTTCCTTCTGGGCGCGGGCCTCCTGGGCCGCGGCCTCGCGCGCGGTCCGCTCGGCGTCCGCCCGCGCCTGGGTCTCGACGGCGTCCTGCTGCGACTCGGCCTGCTGGAGGATGCGGTGGCGCAGGGCCTCCCCCGCGTCGGCCTGCCCCTGCCCGTGGCCCTGTCCGTCGGCCTGCCCCGGGATCCCGGCGGTCCGCGCGGCGGGCGCCGCGGTGTCCGCGCCGGCGGCCTCGGAGGAGTGGCCGCCGCCCAGCAGGTCGGGCAGGTCCGGGAGCGAGGGCATGGATATCGCGACCTGCGGCCGGTCCTGGGCGGTGGCGATGCCGCCCGCGCCGACCGCCGCGATCACGCCGACGCCGAGCACGGTCGAGCTGCGGGCGAGCCCGCCGCGCTGCTTGAGGACGCGGTGCTTGCCGCGGACCGAACGGGCGGAGTCCTCCGTCGGGTTCCACTCGCCCCAGGCTCCTGCGGTGGGCGTCTCCGGGACGTCGATGCCTTCAGGGGAAGGCGAGTTGGAGGCCACCGGGGCACACTCCTCATGAGCGAGAACGCGCACGGGTGCCGTCTCTTGCGACGGCTGGGACGACCGCGCTGCGTTATCGAACGGTAATAGACGCGGGGGAGTGATTCCAAGCTGTTGCGACTGATCGTTAACGCCAATCAGCCACACCCCGGACAGCTCTGGCCTGAGCATTCACCCCATCGAGCCTCAACTCGGGGCAAACCTCCACGTCAAACCCCTTCACTTCAGCCACGATGGCCCAAATGACGAACCGTCAACCTCCTTGCACAGAGCACCTCATGTGCTACGTACCGTCACCGAGCGGGCGTCGCTCCTCCTCGCGCCGCACCACGGGGACCGTCCGCCTGCGCTCCGGCTGCCCCTCCTGCGGCCGCCCCACGGCGAGCAGCGCCATGTCGTCGGTGGTCCCGCCGCCGGTGTGCCGGCGGACGTCGCTGCTGAGGGCACCGAGCACCTCGCCCGGCCCCGGGAAGACCCGCCCGCGCAGGCGGGCCGCCGGATCGTAGAAGACGCCGGCCGCGTCCCGGGCCTCGGTGACCCCGTCGGTGTAGAGGAGCAGGGTGCCGCCCTCCGGGAAGGGCCACTCCCCGACCGGATCCGGCGGACCGGCCGCCAGCTCCCCCAGCCCCAGCGGGAGCGCGGGCTCGGCCGGTTCGAGGACCGCCAGGCCCCCGTCGGCGTACAGCAGGAGCGGTTCGGGGTGGCCGCGGTTGAGCAGCCGCAGCACCCCGGCCCCGGCCGGGACCTCCCCGAGCACACAGGTGGTGAACCCCTCGACCGCGTCCAGGCTGTCCCGGCGGACGCCCTCACGGGCCAGGGCCCGCTCCAGCCTCTCCGCGAGCGCCTCCAGGGTCGGCTCGGTGTCCGCGGCCTCCCGGAAGGCGCCCAGGACCACGGCGACGGCCTCCACGGCCCCCAGCCCCTTGCCCCGTACGTCGCCCACCGCGAGCCGCACCCCGTACGGGGTGTCCTGGACGGCGTAGAGGTCCCCGCCGATGAACGCGTCGGCCTGCGCGGCCTCGTACCGCGCGGAGACGTGCAGCCCCCCGATCCGCTCGGCCGGCGTCGGCAGCACGGCCCGCTGGGCGGCCTCGGCGATCCCGCGCGCGGAGGCGAGCCGCTCGCCGCTGCGCCGCACGACCCGGTTGATGAGCAGGGCCAGCCCGGAGACGGTCACCACCGTCACCAGCTCGGTCAGCGCGTCCACCCTCCAGTCGGCGGCGTTGTGGAAGTGCAGGGCCACCACGGCGCTGGAGGCGGCGAGCCCGGTCACGGCGGTCGCCAGGAAGCTGAAGACGGGGGCGGCGATCAGCGGGGCCGCCGAGAAGAAGGGGGAGCCCGTGAAGCCGGGCGGGGTCAGCACGTCGAAGCCGAGGCCGAGGAGGATCAGCAGTGCCGGGAGCATCCGGAGCACCTGCCGGCCCGCCCCGTCGCCGGGCTCCGTCGTCCCGCTCGCGTCACCGCCCTGCCGGCCCAGCCCCGCCACGCTGCTCTCCCGCCGCCCGGTCCGCCTCGCCCCGCAATCCAAGGCTGGCGGTACGGGCCGTCGCACGGCGACCGGGCCGGACCGATCGGGTGAAGGAGCGGAGCGAGAGAGGGAAGGCGGCCGCTCACCACATCGGGACGGCGCCTACGACAAAGGCCCGGTTCCACAAGGGAACCGGGCCTTCGTACTGAGTAGCGGGGACAGGATTTGAACCTGCGACCTCTGGGTTATGAGCCCAGCGAGCTACCGAGCTGCTCCACCCCGCGTCGGTAAACCCAACTCTACGTCATCCGGGAGACGCACTCCGCCAATTAACCCCCCGACTCCCCTCCCGAAGGACATAACTGCAGGTCAGAGCCGTAAATAAAGGCCCCGATCCCCTTCCGGACCCCTGCCCCGCCCGCTCCGCCCCGGTCGGGCCACCGATGGCGGGAAACCGCCGCGGCCCGTCCCGGTCGATACCCGATCGGTCTGGGGGCCCTCTCCCGCTATGCTCTGGGGTGAGCGCGCCCGGGCCATTAGCTCAATTGGCAGAGCAGCGGACTTTTAATCCGTTGGTTGTCGGTTCGAGTCCGACATGGCCTACCGCACCCGGATCGCGGGGGACACCCCTCCCGACCTGGGACCGAGCGCCCCGTCCGGATTCGTCCGGGCGGGGCGCTCGGTCGTTTCCGGCCGGTCGCGGCGGCGACCGGGGTGGCGGGCGAAGCGGGCCGCCACGACTTCCACCAGGCCCCCGGTGTGCGCGTCGAGGGCTACTACGGCTCCGTGGGCGGCTGCTGAGGCACCTTCCGGGGCAGCTGGGGGCCGCTGCCGCCCGCGGCCCGGGACACGGAAAAGGGACCGGCCCCCACGGCACCGGAGTGCTGTGGGGGCCGATCCCGTGTCAGGCGGCGCTCAGGCGTCAGCCGTTGCGCTTCCAGCGGGGCTTGTCGTCACGACGGCCGCCGAAGGAGCCGGAGCCGGAGCCGGAGGGGCGGTTGTCGTCGCGGCGGCCGTAGGGGCGCTCGCCGGCACCACCGGCGCCACCGGCGCGGAAGCCGCCGGACGGACGGTCGTCGCGGCGGAAGCCGCCACGGTCGCCACCACGGTCATCACGGTTGAA
>NZ_JBVIKC010000052.1:0-35313 GCF_055581065.1 Streptomyces sp. NPDC031479 | reverse complement strand
GAAACCACCGGACGGACGGTCGTCGCGACGGAAGCCGCCACCACGGTTGTCGTCACGACGGTCACCACCGGAACGGAAACCACCCGACGGACGGTCGTCACGGCGGAAGCCACCACGGTCGCCACCACGGTCATCACGGTTGAAACCACCGGACGGACGGTCGTCGCGACGGAAGCCGCCACCACGGTTGTCGTCACGACGGTCACCACCGGAACGGAAACCACCCGACGGACGGTCATCGCGGCGGAAGCCACCACGGTCGCCACCACGGTCGTCGCGACGGTTGTCGCGGCGCTCGTAGTTGCCCCGGTCGTCACGGCGCTCGAAGGTGCGCTCCTGGGCGACGGGCTCGGCCACGGCGGCGACGGCTGCCGCGACCTCGGCCTCGGCGGCCTCGACGACCTCGGCGACGGCGGCCTCCGGGTCCTCACCGCGCTCGCGGGCGGAACGGGCGACGAGGCGGTCGGCCTCCTCGCGCAGCTCCGCGGCGCGGCGGGTCAGGCGCTCCAGCTGCTTGGTGAGGTCGGCGACCTCGCGCTCGGCCTGCTTGGCGGCGTTGTTCGCGGAGTCGGCCTGGACCTGGGTGAGCGAACGCGCACCGGTGATCTCGGCGACCTCGGGGTCGAACGCGCCGACGCCCTGGACGATGTGGCGCGAGGCGTCGACGCCCGCGTCCTCCATCAGGCGGAAGATCTGGCGGCGCTGGTGCGGCAGGGCCAGGGAGACCACGACGCCCGACTTGCCGGCGCGGGCGGTGCGGCCCGAGCGGTGCAGGTAGTCCTTGTGGTCGCCGGCCGGGTCCACGTTGAGGACCAGGTCGATGCCGTCGACGTGGATGCCGCGGGCGGCGACGTCGGTGGCGACGAGCGCGTTGACGTAGCCGTCCTTGAAGTCCGCGAGGACGCGGGTACGGGCGCCCTGCGTCATGCCGCCGTGCAGCGCGTCGGCCTTCACGCCGGCCTCGATGAGCTGCTCGGCGATGCGGTCGGCGCCCAGCTGGGTGCGGACGAAGATGATGGTGCGGCCCTTGCGGGCGGCGATGGCGGCCGTGACCGGCGCCTTGTCCTTCGGCTTCACGACGAGGACGTGGTGGGTCATGGTCGAGACGTTGCCCTGGGCGCTGTCGACCTCGTGCGTGACGGGGTTGGACAGGTAGCGCTTGACCAGGGTGCCGATCTCGTTCTCCATGGTGGCGGAGAAGAGCATGCGCTGGCCGCCGCCGGGGATCTGGTCGAGCAGCTCGGTGACCTCGGGCAGGAAGCCCAGGTCGGCCATCTGGTCGGCCTCGTCGAGGACGGCCACCTCGACGTTCTCCAGGGAGCAGGCGCCGCGGTTGATGATGTCGCGCAGGCGGCCCGGGGTGGCGACGAGGACGTCGACACCGCGCTCCAGGGCGTAGATCTGGTTGCCCATGGAGGTACCGCCGCAGACGACCTTCATCTTCAGGCCGAGGACGTCGCCGTAGGGCTGGAGGGCGTCCGCGACCTGCATCGCGAGCTCACGCGTCGGCGTGAGGATGATCGCGCGGGGCTTCTTCTTGTCGGTGTGGCCACCGGCCAGGCGGGCCAGGGTGGGGAGACCGAAGGAGAGGGTCTTGCCGGAGCCGGTACGACCGCGGCCGAGGATGTCCTTGCCGGCCAGGGCGTCCGGAATGGTCGCGGCCTGGATCGGGAACGGGGTGGTGACACCGTTCTGGGCGAGCTTGCGCACGACGCCCTCGGGCAGACCGAGGTCCGCGAAGGTGATGGTGGGCTCGGCGTCGCCGGCCTCGTCGTCGGAGTCGGCGGTGCCGCCGGTCACGTCGGCCTCGAGGGCCTCGATGATCTCGTCCGCCTCGATGGCCTCCATGGCCTCGGTGACCGCGAGGGTCTCGGCGTCGACGATCTCGTTGGTGTCGTTCTCGGGCATGACGGAACGGTCAGAACTGGAAATGGACATGCGAAATGCGAAACCTTCCGGAGTCTCGGCACGCGCCCAAACTCCGTGAATCGCAAATCGACCGCCTCAATGCGGTCAGCCACGGCTAGGGAGAGTACGCGCCACACGGCGCTCTTCGGATTCGGCGCCGGGCAATGGGATCAAACGATCTATAACCATACGCACCCTCCTGGGGGTCTGGCAAGTCGCTCCGTGCGAATGGCCTCTGACCTGCGACGGAGCCCAGGGTGCGCATTCCGGGCAGCCCGGACCGACCGGGCGGGATCCCCCGCGCGCTAGGCCGTTCCGGTGGTCGGTTCGGACGTCGGCGGGGTCGGCGGACCGGTCTCCGGCGGCGTGGGGTGCGTCACAGGAGGGGTCGGTTCCACCACGGGCGGGGTGGTCGTCGACCCTCCGCTCCCGCCGGACCCGGAACCGGAACCAGAGCCTCCGGATCCGGAACCCGAGCCGGACCCCGACCCCGAACCGGAGCCCGATCCGCCGGAGCCCGAACCGCCCGATCCGGAGCCGGAACCCGAACCGCCGCCGGACGGCGCCGGCCCGCCCTGCCCGCCCGCCCCGCCCCCCGGTCCGGCCGACGGCGAGGGCAGCCCCGGCTTCGCGGGGACACCCGGGCCGGGGGAGGCGCCGGTCGCGCCGGAGGCCTTCCCGGGCTCACCGGACTTGCCGTCCTGGTTCCCCGTACCGTCCTTCACGCCATGGCCGTTGCCGTGGATCCCGGAGCCGTGGCCGACCTGGCCGGCACTCGTCCCGGCGGTGTCCTTGCCGCCCACGGAGGCCGCGGGACCCGGCTTGGCGGCCTCCTCGCCGACGCTCATGCAGCCTGCCGTCGCCGCCACGGCGAGCGCGGAGAGGGCCAGTCTCAGGGAAGCGGACATGGGGCGCGGCAAAGGGCGCACGGGGGCACCTCCGGGACACTGGGCGGGGTCCGCGTTGGGCGGGTCAATGAGCCCAACTCCCTTTACCCCGTAAGAGACACGCCCCTTACGCGAACAGCTGCCGGGCCACCTGCGACCCGAGGTGCACGGCACCGAGCCCGACCAGCACCGATCCCAGGACGTTCGCGACGGCCAGGAACTTCCAGCCGCGCTCCGCCAGCCGCAGCGTCTCGTAGGAGAAGGTCGAGTACGTGCTCAGCGCCCCGCACAGGCCCGTCCCGAGCAGCAGCACCGCCCCCGAGGATCCGGCCCCGGCCAGCACCACCCCCGTCAGCACCCCGAGCAGCAGGCAGGCGGCGGCGTTGACCACGAAGGTCCCCCACGGGAAGACGGAGTCGTGCCGGGACTGGACCGCCCGGTCGGTCAGGTAGCGCAGCGGCGCCCCCACCACCGCGCCGGCCACCACCAGCAGCCAGTTCACCCGCGCCCCCGTCCGTCCGGCCGGCCCGCCACGGGCCGCACCGCGAGCCGGACCGCGAGCCGGGTCGCCGAGGCCGCCGCCCAGACGGCGCCCAGCGCGGCGGCCACCGTGAGCCCGGCGTACGCCAGCGCGGCCTCCGCCCGCCCCGCGTCCAGCAGCCCGGAGAACTCGACGGCGTACGTCGAGAAGGTGGTGAACCCGCCGAGCACCCCGACGCCGACGAACGGCCGCACCAGCGGATGCGGCGCGCTCCGCCCGCCCTCGCTGATCAGCACCATCAGCACGCCGATCAGCGCGCAGCCCGAGACGTTGATCCAGAAAGTGGCCCAGGGGAACCCCCCGGGCCCGGCAGGCCACAGCAGGCCCACCTCGAAGCGCGCCGATGCCCCCAGGGCCCCGCCCGCCGCGATCGCCGCCAGCACCCGGCCCTGCGGTTCGGCCCGCTGGGCGGGTACGTGGAGGTCGACGTCGGGGTCGATCGCCTCGCCCCCCGGCACGGGGTGGGTCATCCGTAGCCCAGCGCGTGCAGTCGTTCGTCGTCGATCCCGAAGTGATGGGCGATCTCGTGCACCACCGTCACCTCCGTCTCGGCGACCACGCTCTCCCGGTCCTCGCACATGCGCAACGTGGGGTTCCGGTAGATGGTGATGCGGTCCGGCAGCACGCCGGCGTACCACTCGCCGCGCTCCGTGAGCGGGGTCCCCTCGTAGAGGCCGAGCAGCTCGGGATCGTCCGTCGGCGGCTCGTCCTCGACGAACACCGCCACGTTGTCCATCAGCCGCGTGAGCTCCGGTGGGATGCGGTCCAGGGCCTCTGCGACGAGCTCCTCGAACTCCTCGCGCGTCATCTCCAGCACCCGGCCATTGTCGCCCCGGGTGAAACCGTTTTGGCGATAGCTCCCCCGATCCCATATGCTTCTCACGTCCCCGACGCGCTGGAAAGTGCCCGGCGGGCCTTTAGCCCTCATCGTCTAGTGGCCCAGGACGCCGCCCTTTCAAGGCGGTAGCACGGGTTCGAATCCCGTTGGGGGTACGCAGTACATGTGCGAGACTTGTTCTCGCACAATGCAAGGACCTGTGGAGCAGTTGGTTAGCTCGCCACCCTGTCAAGGTGGAGGTCGCGGGTTCAAGTCCCGTCAGGTTCGCTGAGGCTGGAAACAGTCTCGTGGCTGGGTAGCTCAGTTGGTACGAGCGATCGCCTGAAAAGCGATAGGTCGCCGGTTCGACCCCGGCCCCAGCCACAAAAGGAAGGCCCCGTCCATCGGACGGGGCCTTTCGCGTTCACCCCTCCCGCTGCGTCCGGCGCCAGCGCACCAGCCCGACCGTCACGGCACCCGCGGCGACCAGGCCCAGCAGCGCCCAGTCCGGCACCGCGTCCGCGACGGAACGCACCCGCTCCTCCACCGCGTACGAATCGTCCACGTCCAGCAGCCCGGGCAGGGCGCTCGCCCCGTCGAAGGCCAGGAACAGGGCGCCCAGGACGATGAAGAACAGGCCGGACAGCAGCGAGGTCGAGTGCAGCCGGAGCCGGCCCAGCCGCAGGGGCCGGCCGCGCAGCCAGCGCCGCCGGCCCAGGTCGAAGCGGTCCCAGAGCAGGGCCAGCAGGAACAGGGGCACGGCCATGCCCAGCGCGTACACCGCCAGCAGCAGGCCGCCGTAGACCGGACTGCCGCTGACCGCCGCCACCGTCAGGACGCTGCCCAGGATCGGACCGGCGCAGAAGCCGGCCAGCCCGTAGACGGCGCCCAGCGCGTACACGGACAGCGCGGTGACCGGCCGGATCCGCCCGGACAGCTCGGAGATCCGGCGGGAGGAGAAGCCCAGTCCGAGGATCTGCGCGAGACCGAGCGCGATGATCAGCCACCCGGCGAAGAGGACGAGCCCCTCGCGGTGGCCGTGGAAGAACCGGCCAGCGTACGAGCCCGCCGCGCCCAGCGGTACGAGGGTGCTCGCGAGGCCCGCGTAGAAGATCCCGGTGCGGGCCAGGAGCCGGGAGGTGGAGTCGATCGAGTAGGCGAAGAAGGCGGGCAGCAGCAGGGCGCTGCACGGGCTCAGCAGGGCGAGGAGGCCGCCCAGCAGGGCGGCCAGGTATCCGATGCCGTTCACTTGCGCGCCGCCTCGGCGGCCCGGCTGATGGCGGCCTCGAAGGCGGCGAGGGGCTGGGCGCCCGCGAGCGGCTGCCCGCCGACCAGGAAGGACGGGGTGGAGCTCACGCCGATGCGGTAGCCCTCCTCCTGGTCCCTGCGCAGCGCCTCGGCGGCCTGCGGGCCGGCCATGTCCTGCCGGAACCGTTCCAGGTCGGGGACCCCGGCCTCGCGGGCCAGCTCGACGAGCCGTTCCGCGCCGAAGCCCTTCTCCTTGGCGCCGTCGGCGTACGCGGCGGCGTGGAAGGCCGCGAAGCGGTCCTGCTGTCCGGCCGCCCAGGCGGCCTTGGCGGCGGCCTCGGAGTCGGCGCCGAAGATCGGGAAGTTGCGCCACTCGATGCGCAGGGTGCCGTCCCCGACGTACTTCTTCACCAGGGCGGGCTCGGTGTCCCGGGCGAACTTGCCGCAGTAGCCGCACTTGAAGTCGGAGTACTCGATGAGGACGACGGGCGCGTCGGGGCGGCCCAGCGCCAGCTTGTCGCCGGCCTCGCGGCGGGCCAGGGCCTTGAGCTCGGCCAGGGGGTCCTCGGCGCCGGGGGTGGAGCCGGCGGCGGAGGCGGTGTCGCGGGACTCGTCCCGGGGGGCCGAGGCCTGCCAGGAGACGAGTCCGAGGGTGATCGCGGCGGCGGCGACCCCGGCGCAGATCAGCAGGGGCGTGCGGGAGGCTCGTTTGCGGGAGGCGGGCCGGGGCTTGCGGGCGGAAGAGGACATACGGGTGCTCCAGGGCGGCGGAAGGGGTGAAGGGGACCGGTGGTGACCGCTCCCCTTACACCCGCAGCACCGACAGCTCCACGGGGCCGGGCGCCGGGCGGTCGGGCCCGCGTACGAGGACCCGCAGGGGCGCCGTGCCGCGCGGGCGGGCCTCCCCGGGCACGACCCCGGCGGCCGGGAGCTGCGCGTGATCGCACCCGGTCCGCGGCGGTACGGCGGGGACGCCGTCGTGGCCGGGGGCGTCGGGCGCGCAGCGGGGCCCCCGCTCCTGCGGGCCCACCGCCACGGCCGGGGCCTCGGGGCCGGCCGGGGCGAAGGGCCGGACGGCGGCACGGGACTCGACGCCCCGCGGCACCACGGCACGCGACGGCACGGCGGTACGCGCCACGGCATCCGGCGGCGCCACGGCACGCGCCACGGCACGCGGCACGACATCCGGCGGGACCACCGCGACCAGCAGCGTCGCGAGCACGGCGGCCAGGAGGCACCACACACGACGGCGGCGGGACACGGTGGGCTGCCTCTCACTTGCGCAAACGGGGGGACTCGTCCCGAAATGGTACGGGGAGGGGCACAAATGCGTTCGCCACCCGCCCGGCCCAGGTGAGATCCTCGACCAGGTATGTCTACTTCCTTCGCCGCCCTGCAGACGCTTCTCGGTGAGATCTCCCTCCGTGACGCGCACCGCCTCGGCCGCCGCCTCGAAGGCGCCCGCCGCATCCGCAAGCCCGAGGCCAAGCAGGCCGTGCTCGACGAGATCGCCGCGGAGGCCACCAAGGCCGCCGAGCGACTGGCCGGCCGTGCCTCGCGGATGCCGGAGGTCACGTATCCCGAGAACCTGCCCGTCAGCCAGAAGAAGGACGAGATCGCCGAGGCGATACGCGACCACCAGGTCGTGATCGTCGCGGGCGAGACCGGCTCCGGCAAGACCACGCAGATCCCCAAGATCTGCATGGAGCTGGGGCGCGGTGTCCGGGGCATGATCGGGCACACCCAGCCCCGCCGGATCGCCGCCCGCACGGTTGCGGAGCGGATCGCCGAGGAGCTGAGGTCCGAGATCGGGCAGACCGTCGGCTGGAAGGTCCGGT
The DNA here is from genome assembly GCF_055581065.1 of Streptomyces sp. NPDC031479. Taxonomy (NCBI): domain Bacteria; kingdom Bacillati; phylum Actinomycetota; class Actinomycetes; order Kitasatosporales; family Streptomycetaceae; genus Streptomyces; species Streptomyces sp. NPDC031479. The sequence continues at coordinate 28,074 of NZ_JBVIKC010000052.1, read as the reverse complement.
TCACCGACCAGGTGGACCAGGACGCGACCTTCGTGAAGCTGATGACGGACGGCATCCTGCTCGCCGAGATCCAGACGGACCGCGAGCTGCGCGCCTACGACACGATCATCATCGACGAGGCGCACGAGCGGTCCCTGAACATCGACTTCCTGCTCGGTTACCTGGCGACGCTGCTGCCCAAGCGCCCCGACCTGAAGGTCGTCATCACCTCGGCGACCATCGACCCCGAGCGGTTCTCCCGGCACTTCGGGGACGCGCCGATCGTCGAGGTCAGCGGGCGGACGTACCCGGTGGAGGTCCGCTACCGGCCGCTGCTGGAGGAGGACTCCGAGGACGCCGACCGCGACCAGATCACCGCGATCTGCGAGGCCGTCGACGAACTCCAGGGGGAGGGGCCGGGCGACATCCTGGTGTTCCTCTCCGGTGAGCGCGAGATCCGGGACACGGCGGACGCGCTGGAGAAGCGCAAGCTCCGTTCCACCGAGGTGCTCCCCCTCTACGCCCGCCTCTCGCACGCCGAGCAGCACCGGGTGTTCCAGCAGCACACGGGCCGGCGGATCGTCCTGGCGACGAACGTCGCGGAGACGTCCCTGACGGTCCCCGGCATCAAGTACGTGATCGACCCGGGCACGGCCCGCATCTCGCGCTACAGCCACCGCACCAAGGTGCAGCGGCTGCCCATCGAGCGGATCTCGCAGGCCAGCGCCAACCAGCGCAAGGGCCGCTGCGGCCGTACCAGCGACGGCATCTGCATCCGGCTCTACTCCGAGGCCGACTTCACCGCCCGTCCGGAGTTCACGGACGCCGAGATCCTGCGCACCAACCTGGCGTCCGTCATCCTCCAGATGACCGCGGCGGGCCTGGGCGAGATCGAGAAGTTCCCCTTCATCGACCCGCCGGACCACCGCAACATCCGGGACGGCGTGCAGCTGCTCCAGGAGCTGGGCGCGCTGGACCCGGCCGAGAAGGACCACCGCAAGCGGCTCACCCCGATGGGCCGCCAGCTGTCCCAGTTGCCCGTGGACCCGCGGCTGGCGCGCATGGTGGTGGAGGCGGACAAGAACAACTGCGTCCGCGAGGTCATGGTGATCGCGGCGGCGCTGTCGATCCAGGACCCGCGCGAGCGGCCCTCGGACAAGCAGACGCAGGCGGACCAGAACCACGCCCGCTTCAAGGACGAGACGAGCGACTTCCTCTCGTTCCTGAACATGTGGCGCTACGTCCGCGAGCAGCAGAAGGAACGCGGCTCGTCGTCCTTCCGCCGGATGTGCAAGCAGGAGTACCTGAATTTCCTGCGCATCCGCGAATGGCAGGACATCTACTCGCAGTTGCGTACGGTCGCCAAGACGATGGGGATCCACGTCAACGAGGCGGACGGCGCCGAGACGAACATCCACATCTCGCTGCTGGCCGGCCTGCTGTCGCACATCGGCCTGAAGGACACCGACAAGAACGAGTACCTGGGCGCCCGCTCGGCGAAGTTCGCGGTCTTCCCGGGCTCCTCCCTCTTCAAGAAGCAGCCGAAGTTCCTGATGTCGGCGGAGCTGGTCGAGACCTCGCGGCTGTGGGCGCGGGTGAACGCGAAGGTGGAGCCCGAGTGGGTGGAGCCGCTCGCGCAGCACCTGATCAAGCGCACGTACAGCGAGCCGCACTGGGAGAAGGACCAGGCGGCGGTGATGGCGTACGAGAAGGTGACCCTGTACGGGGTGCCGATCGTCGCCCAGCGGAAGATCAACTACGGCCGCATCGACCCCGAGGTCTCGCGGGAGCTGTTCATCCGCAACGCGCTGGTCGAGGGCGACTGGCGCACGCACCACAAGTTCTACGCCGACAACCGCAAGCTCCTCACCGAGGTGGAGGAGCTGGAGAACCGGGCGCGGCGCCGGGACATCGTGGTCGACGACGAGACCCTCTTCGACTTCTACGACCAGCGCATCCCGGAGCACGTGGTCTCGGGGGCGCACTTCGACTCCTGGTGGAAGCACAAGAAGCGCGAGGAGCCCGAACTCCTCGACTTCGAGCGCGAGATGCTGCTCACGGAGAAGGCGGCCGGGGTCACCAAGGCCGACTACCCGGACAGCTGGCAGCAGGGCCGGCTGAAGTTCCGGGTGACCTACCAGTTCGAGCCGGGCGCGGACGCGGACGGCGTGACCGTCCACATCCCGCTCCAGGTGCTGAACCAGGTCACGGACGAGGGCTTCGACTGGCAGATCCCGGGGCTGCGCGAGGAGGTCGTCACCGAGCTGATCCGTTCGCTGCCGAAGCCGATCCGCCGGCACTACGTACCGGCGCCGAACTTCGCGACCCGCTTCCTGGACACGGCCGTCCCCCTGCAGGAGCCGCTGCACGTGACGCTGGCGCGGGAGCTGCACCGGATGGTCGGGGTGCCGGTCTCGGCCGACGACTTCGACCTGACCCGGATCCCGGACCACCTGAAGATCACTTTCCGGATCGTCGACGAGCGGCGCAAGAAGCTCGCCGAGGACAAGGACCTGGAGGCCCTGCGGCTCTCCCTGAAGCCCAAGGCCCGCCAGGCCCTGTCCAAGGCCGCGGCGGCCACCGCCGAGCGGGCGGGCGGGGAATCGCTGGAGCGCTCCGGGCTGACCGACTGGACGATCGGCACCCTGACCCGGGTGTTCGAGACCCGTCGGGCGGGCCAGCCGGTGAAGGCGTACCCGGCGCTGGTGGACGAAGGGACCAGCGTCTGCGTACGGCTCTTCGACACCGAGGCCGAGCAGCAGCAGGCCATGTGGCTGGGCACCCGGAGGCTGATCCTCCTCAACATCCCGGTGAACCCAGCGAAGTTCGCCTCGGACAAGCTCACCAACCAGCAGAAGCTGGCCCTGTCCCGCAACCCGCACGGCTCCATCCAGGCCCTGTTCGACGACTGCGCCACGGCGGCGGCCGACAGGCTGATCGCCGACCACGGCGGCCCGGCCTGGGACGAGGCGGGCTTCCGGAAGCTCTACGACGCGGTGCGGGCCGACCTGGTGGACACGACCGTACGGGCCGTCGCCCAGGTGCAGCAGGTGCTCGCCGCCTGGCAGGCGTGCGAGCGGCGGCTGAAGGCGACCAACAGCCTGGCCCTGATGGCGAACGTCGCGGACGTGAAGGCGCAGCTGGCGGCCCTGGTGCCGGCCGGCTTCGTGACCCTCGCGGGCCTGCGCCGGCTGCCGGACCTGATGCGGTACCTCGTGGCGGCCGACCGGCGGCTCCAGCAGATGCCGACGGGCGCCCAGCGCGACACCACGCGCATGGAGAAGGTCCACGAGATGCGGGACGAGTACCTGTGGCTGCTGGAGCAGTTGCCGAAGGGCCGCCCGGTGCCGGAGGCGGTCACCGAGATCCGCTGGATGATCGAGGAACTGCGGGTCAGCTACTTCGCCCACGCGCTCGGGACGGCCTACCCGATCTCCGACAAACGCATCGTGAAGGCGGTCGACGCCCTCGCCCCGTGATCGGGTTCGACCGCACCCCCTGACCTGCTGTACAGTGTCATTCGCAGCCGGGCAATCGGCCGCGAACGAGGACCTGTGGAGCAGTTGGTTAGCTCGCCACCCTGTCAAGGTGGAGGTCGCGGGTTCAAGTCCCGTCAGGTTCGCAGAAACGTCAGGGCCCGTATTCCGCAAGGGATACGGGCCCTGACGCGTTCCCGGGTACCGCCCCCGGGAGGGGCGGGGGCACCCCCGGCACCCCCCGTGCCCGCATGATCACCCAGCCGATCGCGCGGCGACCCCGAACGGCCCTGAGGGGCCTTCAGCGGTCGCCGGGAGCCCCTCACCGCCCTTGCGCCCCCCTCCCGGCCCCACGGGGCCTCCAGGGGCCTTCCAGCGGCTCGGGCTACACCTGTCACCCGGGAGGGCAAATCCCCCCGTCCGCGGGAGTCGCTCTGCACCGGAGATCCCCTTACGGGGCGCATTGCCGGATGTACAAGAGTTATCAGCTGTGACAGGAGTCACCACACGAGTTTTCGGGACCCGCACGTTTATCGGACCCCTACGCTCGCTCGATTTAATATGTGCAATGGCACCCATCCCCGCCGGCACCCCTGAGGCCGCGGGACGGCACCCCCTCCGGGCATAAAAAAAGATCGCGCTGGACCCGGCGGAGTCCAGCGCGATCGACGGTGTGGCCTGTTGGGGCAAGCTCCACCGTATGAAGCCATGTGGGTTTCATCGGATTGGGGGACCCGATACGAACCCGTTTAAAGCAGTGGTGCTGCGGGACCTCAGGCCTCGCTGCGCTGCTGCGGAATTCCCGCGAGCAGTGCGCGAACCTCGGCCTCGCGGTAACGGCGGTGTCCACCCAGGGTGCGGATGGACGTGAGCTTGCCAGCCTTGGCCCAGCGGGTGACCGTCTTCGGGTCCACGCGGAACATCGTGGCAACCTCAGCCGGGGTCAGCAGCGGCTCGGCATCAGGGGTGCGAGCGGTCATGAGCGGCCTCCTCGGGAGAACCGAACCATCTCGGTTCTTTCCTCTAAATTCTGCACCTTGGCCCGCGTTGCCCGAAATGGACATACGCAGGCCGAGTCGGTTATAGGACGAACGGCTTGTCCTCGGCACTACAACTACACCATCCGTCCAGCCCCAAGGGCCAAACCGATGGAATTGCCCTCCGAGGTGTTCATCAGCGGCGGAAGCCGATGGACCGCCCCATAACGGACAGTCACCCCACTGTGACGATCAGTCACAGAGCGATCAGGAGTCGTCAGACCCCCCATAGAGTGCAATACCGAGCATTCCGCCCTTAGTTGGGCGGAAGGAACCCTCCCCGGACTCCTTGTCCTATTTTGGCACGAGGGTAGGGGAAGGGCGCAAGGGTGTAGATAGTGCGTTCCGTCACGCTTGGGCCAATGGCCCGTATCAGGACGTAGGTCCTGGAACTAAGACCCTAATGTGGTGATCAAGCCTCTGATCAGCCACTTGTGCCCGATCAGCCGATGACAACCGATACGGGCGATACACCCCGCGCCCGAAAGGGGGTGCGGCCACCGTCACACGATGCCTCATCCGTCAGTTCGCGAACAGTCTCTCCCGCACCTTTCGCCAGCGCAGTGCCAGTTCGACGTACACCTGCGACGCCCCGTCGAGGTCCCCCGCCCGCAACGCCGCGATCCCCTCCGCCAGATCGCGGGCCGACCGGTCCTCGGCCAGCCCGTCAGCGGGCAACGCGTGCAGCAGCCCGCCGTAGTCCAGTTCGACCATCGACCGGGGATGGAACTCCTCCAGCCAGCTGCCGACCTCCACCAGCCCCTCGGCCAGCGGCCCGTACCCCTCCGCCTGCCGCAGCGTCCGCAGCGCCCTGGCCAGGCGCCGCCGGGCCTGCACCATCGGCGTCCGGTAGCGCAGCCGTTCGCCCGGCAGGTACTCCCGCTCCTCGTCCGCCACCAGCACGAACCAGCGCAGCGGCACCTGCCACACCCCCGTGCGGATCCACGGGCGCGCGTCCGGGTTCCGCTCGCGCCACGCCTCGTACTCCTCGGCGGCCCGGCGGCGGGTCTCCGCCGGAAGGGCCGCGTCGAGGACCGGCGGGGGGAAGGAATCCGCCAGCTCCCGCAGCGCCAGCCAGCCGCGCAGCCGGGTCCGCCAGGGGCAGACCAGCAGCGACCCGTCCAGCTCCGTGGTGAAGGCGTCCGCGCTCTCGTGCGCCGGGACCCCCACCACGGGCACGCGCACCAGATCGGAGAGGGACCGTCGCAGTTCGTCCTGGGCCGTCGGGGCCGTCCCGCGCCGGGCGTAGTCCGCCCAGTGGGTCCGCTCCGGCTCCGGGAAGGCCGCCAAGGGCTCGTAGACCCGCAGGTAGGAGGCGTACGGGACGACCGGCGCGGGGCGGGGGGAATCGTTCACGCTCTCGTACTCCCCCCATTTGGGGCCCGGTTCACCTCCGGGGCGCCCGATGCCCCGCCGGCCCGCTGCGCGCCGCGGTCCGGACCCTTCCCGGGGACCGGGGACCGGGGCCGGTCACACGGGAGTGTTCCGATCCCCGGACAGGGGCCGCTCCCGCGCGCCGCAGGTCTTACTCTGCTCCCAGTGCGCCCTCCCCCACCCGCAGGGCGGGCGTCCTTTCCGCCGCATCTCTTCCATGGGAGTCACCACCGTGACCGAAATGACCGACGGCGTCCTGCACACCCTGTTCCGCAGCGAACAGGGCGGCCACGAGCAAGTCGTGCTGTGCCAGGACCGAGCCTCAGGCCTCAAGGCCGTCATCGCCATCCACTCCACCGCCCTGGGCCCCGCCCTCGGCGGCACGCGGTTCCACGCGTACGCCTCCGACGAGGAGGCCGTCCGGGACGCGCTCAACCTCTCGCGCGGCATGTCGTACAAGAACGCCCTCGCCGGTCTCGACCTCGGCGGCGGCAAGGCCGTGATCATCGGCGACCCGTCGGTGCTCAAGAGCGAGGAACTGCTGCTGGCCTACGGCCGGTTCGTGGAGTCCCTCGGCGGTCGCTACGTCACCGCCTGCGACGTCGGCACGTACGTCGCCGACATGGACGTCGTCGCCCGCGAGACCCGCTGGGCCACCGGCCGCTCCCCCGAGAACGGCGGCGCCGGCGACTCCTCGGTGCTCACCGCCTTCGGCGTCTTCCAGGGCATGCGCGCCAGCGCCCAGCACCTGTGGGGCGACCCGACGCTGCGCGGCCGCAAGGTCGGCGTCGCCGGCGTCGGCAAGGTCGGCCGCCACCTGGTGGAGCACCTGCTCTCGGACGGCGCGGAGGTCGTGATCACGGACGTCCGCGAGGAGTCCGTGCGCGAGATCCTCGACAAGCACCCCGGCGGCAAGGTCACGGCGGTCGCCGACACCGAGGCGCTGATCCGCACGGAGGGCCTGGACATCTACGCCCCCTGCGCGCTCGGCGGTGCGCTGAACGACGACTCCGTCCCGGTGCTGACCGCGACCGTCGTCTGCGGTGCGGCCAACAACCAGCTCGCCCACCCGGGCGTCGAGAAGGACCTCGCCGACCGCGGGATCCTCTACGCGCCGGACTACGTGGTGAACGCGGGCGGTGTCATCCAGGTCGCCGACGAGCTGCACGGCTTCGACTTCGACCGGTGCAAGGCCAAGGCGGCGAAGATCTTCGACACCACTCTGGCCATATTCGCACGTGCGAAGGCGGACGGGATTCCTCCGGCCGCCGCGGCCGACCGGATCGCCGAGCAGCGCATGGCCGACGCCCTCGCCGCGCGCAACGCGGCCCGCACGGCCTAGGTCCGGCGGGACCCGCCGGGGTGCGGCGAGACGGAACTCACTGCACTTCGGCGGGTCGTGGGCCAGGAAAGCGTTAAAATCGCAGCTGACCAGCGAGTACGGGGTGTCCCGCTGGTTCTGCGCCGAGGCGTGTCATGCGGGCGGCGTACCGTATGGCCGCGGAAGCAGGTACCGTTAAACCCCTACGGACGGTCTCTCCACGGAGAGCCCGCTCCGAACCATGAACGCGTGTCAGACTCTGGGGCCGTCGAGCCCCGTCACCGAGGGGGTCGAGCCATGGGGCGCGGCCGGGCCAAGGCCAAGCAGACAAAGGTCGCCCGCCAGCTGAAGTACAACAGCGGCGGGACTGACCTCTCGCGTCTGGCCAATGAGCTGGGCGCATCGCCGACAGAGCCGCTGCCTATCAGCGCGCCGGTCGAAGTCGATGACGATCTGGACGACGACGACCCGTACGCCAAGTACGCGGATCTGTACAACAGCGATGACGACGAGGACGAGGACGAAGAGTCCGGTCCGTCGGCGCACCGTCGCGGGGCTTGACGCGCAGGACTCCTGCACCGGGTTTTCCGCCCGCGGCTCCAACACCCGTAAACACTGAAACCCGGTCCAGGGCTTGTGCCCCGGACCGGGTTTCAGTGCTGCTCAGACCGCGTACGAGCCGGTGAGGGTCGCGCCCTCGGCGTGGTCGCCCCGGTCGAGGATCTCGCCGGCGACCCACGCGTCGACGCCCCGGTCCGCGAGGGTGGCCAGGGCCACGTCCACCGACTCCTGCGGGACCACGGCCATCATGCCGACGCCCATGTTGAGGGTCTTCTCCAGCTCCAGCCGCTCGACCGATCCGGCCTTGCCGACCAGGTCGAAGACCGCACCCGGGGTCCAGGTGGAGCGGTCGACGGTGGCGTGCAGGTGGTCCGGGATGACCCGGGCCAGGTTCGCCGCGAGGCCGCCGCCGGTGATGTGCGAGTAGGCGTGGACCTCGGCCGTGCGGGTGAGCGCCAGGCAGTCCAGCGAGTAGATCTTGGTCGGCTCCAGCAGCTCCTCGCCGAGGGTCCGGCCGAGCTCCTCGACGTGCTGGTCCAGGGACATCCCGGCCCGGTCGAAGAGGACGTGGCGGACGAGCGAGTACCCGTTCGAGTGAAGGCCGGACGAAGCCATCGCGATGACGGCGTCACCCGTACGGATGCGATCGGCGCCCAGCAGGCGGTCGTACTCGACGACGCCGGTGCCGGCGCCCGCGACGTCGAAGTCGTCCGGGCCGAGCAGGCCCGGGTGCTCGGCGGTCTCGCCGCCGACCAGGGCGCAGCCGGCGAGGACGCAGCCCTCGGCGATGCCCTTCACGATCGCCGCGACACGCTCGGGGTGCACCTTGCCGACGCAGATGTAGTCCGTCATGAAGAGCGGCTCGGCGCCGCAGACGACGATGTCGTCCATGACCATCGCGACCAGGTCGTGGCCGATCGTGTCGTACACGCCCATCTGGCGGGCGATGTCGACCTTGGTGCCCACCCCGTCGGTGGCCGAGGCCAGCAGCGGGCGCTCGTAGCGCTTGAGGGCGGAGGCGTCGAAGAGGCCGGCGAAGCCGCCGAGGCCGCCGAGGACCTCGGGGCGCTGCGTCTTCTTCACCCACTCCTTCATCAGCTCGACGGCGCGGTCGCCCGCTTCGATGTCCACGCCTGCGGCTGCGTAGCTGGCACCGGTGGTCTTCTCTGTCATGACAGGAGAGAGCTTTCGTGTCGTTACTGCGGGTGGTGCTGGGCCCTGGGAGAAGCCTCAAAGACAGGGCCCAGCGCAGGTTGAGCCGGCCGGGCGGAGCGCCGGCCTACGGGCGGCGGAGCGCGTCGGCGGCGTCGGTACCGCCCGCGAGCTCGGATTCCAGGAGCTGCTTGCCCAGGAGCTGCGGGTCGGGCAGCTCCATCGGGTACTCGCCGTCGAAGCAGGCACGGCAGAGGTTGGGCTTCTGGATGGTGGTCGCCTCGACCATCGCGTCGAGCGAGATGTACGAGAGCGAGTCCGCGCCCAGCGAGGTGGCGATCTCGTCGACCGTCATGCCGTTGGCGATCAGCTCGGCCCGGGTGGCGAAGTCGATGCCGAAGAAGCACGGCCACTTCACCGGCGGGGAGGAGATCCGGATGTGGACCTCGGCCGCACCGGCCTCGCGGAGCATCTTCACGAGCGCGCGCTGGGTGTTGCCGCGGACGATCGAGTCGTCGACGACCACCAGGCGCTTGCCCCGGATGACTTCCTTGAGGGGGTTGAGCTTGAGGCGGATGCCGAGCTGGCGGATCGTCTGCGAGGGCTGGATGAAGGTCCGGCCGACGTAGGCGTTCTTGACCAGGCCGGATCCGTACGGGATCCCGCTGGCTTCGGCGTATCCGACGGCGGCGGGCGTGCCGGATTCCGGCGTCGCTATCACCAGGTCGGCGTCGACCGGGGCTTCCTTGGCGAGGCGCCGGCCCATCTCGACGCGCGAGAGGTAGACGTTGCGGCCGGCGATGTCGGTGTCCGGGCGCGCCAGGTAGACGTACTCGAAGACACAGCCCTTGGGCTTCGCTTCCGCGAAGCGCGAGGTGCGCAGGCCGTTCTCGTCGATCGCGATGAGCTCACCCGGTTCGACCTCGCGGACGAAGCTGGCGCCGCAGATGTCGAGGGCGGCGGTCTCACTCGCGACCACCCAGCCGCGCTCCAGGCGGCCGAGGACCAGCGGGCGGATGCCCTGCGGGTCACGGGCGGTGTAGAGGGTCCCCTCGTCCATGAAGACGAGCGAGAAGGCGCCCTTGACCTGAGGAAGGACCTTGGCGGCCGACTCCTCGATGGTCAGGGGCTTGCCGTCGTCGTCGGTCTGGCCGGCGAGGAGGGCGGTGACGAGGTCGGTGTCGTTGGTGGCCGCCACCTGGGTGGCGCGGCCGTCCTGACGGGGGAGGTCGGCGACCATTTCGGCAAGCTCGGCGGTGTTCACCAGGTTGCCGTTGTGACCCAGGGCAATGGAGCCGTGGGCGGTCGCGCGGAAGGTCGGCTGGGCGTTCTCCCAGACGGAGGCTCCGGTGGTCGAATAGCGGGCGTGACCGACCGCGATATGACCTTGGAGCGAACCGAGGGAGGTTTCGTCGAAGACCTGGGAAACGAGGCCCATGTCCTTGAAGACGAGGATCTGGGAACCGTTGCTCACAGCGATGCCCGCGGACTCTTGTCCGCGGTGCTGCAGTGCATACAGTCCGAAGTAGGTGAGCTTGGCGACCTCTTCACCCGGAGCCCAGACACCGAAGACGCCGCAAGCGTCCTGGGGGCCCTTCTCGCCGGGGAGCAGGTCGTGGTTGAGTCGTCCATCACCACGAGGCACGGTTCCGAGTGTAGGCGAGATCGACCACTGGTCCGAATTGGGGACGTCCGGGAAAAGTCACAGTGCGGACAGTCCGGTTACCCGTGCGGAGGGTGATCGATCAGGGCGTCTCGACATCCGGAATGCCCTGGTTGACAGGGACCTGTGCGTTCGTACAGGCTTCCGGCTCATGCAGCCCCTCGGTGACCGAGCCGTCACCCTCGTCGAGCGCCGGCACGTGGACCTGGTCCGTGTCGCGAGCGCCATCTGTCGTCGCTGCGCGTAGTCCCTCCGCGCGCTGACGCGCGCCGCCCTTCCCCGTCCGGCGTTTCCCGTCGCCACGCCCGTCGTTGCGCCGTTCCGCGCCGACCCCCCGCTCTCCCCTTCCCCCGCCCGTCCGGGTCGCCCCGTCGTGCCGCGCGCCGTCCCGCGCCGCCTCGGAGGGGCCTACGGGCCATGCCCAGGAGCCCTTGTGTCTTCGTACGAATCCCACCTGTCCCGGCGTGCCTTCGGCGGTGCCGTCGGCGTGGGCGCCGCAGCCGCCGCGGTGGGGCTGGGCGACAGCCCCGCCGCCGCTGCCGAGGACCCCTCCGCGGGGGCCGGGGAGCGGGAGTTCCGGGCGGCCCGGGAGCGGCGGTCCCGGCGCCCGAACATCCTGTTCATCCTGGGCGACGACCTGGGCTGGGCCGACCTGTCCTCGTACGGCTCCCCGCACATCAAGACCCCGAACCTGGACCGTCTGGCCCGTCAGGGGGTGCGGTTCACCGACGCCTACTCGGGCTCCGCGACCTGCTCGCCGACCCGCTTCAGCCTGTACACGGGCCGGTATCCGGCGCGTACCGAGGGCGGGCTGGCCGAGCCGATCGCCGACAGGTCGGTGGGACTGGAGCCGTCCCATCCGACGCTGGCCTCGCTGCTGAAGGAGGCGGGGTACTCCACCGCGCTGATCGGCAAGTGGCACGCGGGCTACCTGCCGCACTTCAGCCCGACCAGGTCGGGCTGGGAGGAGTTCTTCGGGAACTTCGGCGGGGCCCTGGAGTACTACTCCAAGCTCGGTCTGGGCGGCGAGTACGACCTCTACGAGGGGGACGCCGAGTACAAGGACCTGCGCTACTACACGAAGATCATCACGGAGCGGGCGAGCGAGTACGTCTCCCGCGACCACCACGGCAAGCCGTGGCTGCTGAACCTGAACTTCACCACCCCCCACTGGCCGTGGATCGCCGAGGGGGACACGGCGGAGAGCGCCGAGATCGTCCGCCGGATCAAGGCGGGTGACGGTCGGGCGCTGTGGCACCAGGACGGCGGCTCGGTCGAGAAGTACAAGCAGATGGTCGAGGACCTGGACCGGTCGGTCGGCGAGGTGCTGAAGGCGCTGAAGCGCTCCGGGCAGGAGGACGACACGATCGTGGTGTTCTCCAGCGACAACGGCGGCGAGCGCTTCTCGTACAACTGGCCGCTGTCGGGCAACAAGGCCTCCCTCCAGGAGGGCGGGATCCGGGTGCCCAACATCCTGCGCTGGCCCGCCCGGGTGGACGGGGGCCAGGTCAGCCGGGTGCCGGTGTTCAGCCCCGACTGGACGGCCACGCTGCTGGAGCTGGCCGGGACCCGGCCGCACCGGGCGTACCCGCTGGACGGGGTGAGCCTGGCCGGATACCTGCTGCGGGGGGAGCGGATCGCCGAGCGGAACCTGTTCTGGCGGGTGCGCGGGGAGCGGGCGCTGCGCCGCGGGAACTGGAAGTACTACCGGGGCAAGTCAGGCCGCGACCAACTGTTCGACCTGGCCGGGGACGTCCGCGAGCAGGCCGACAAGGCGGCCGTGGAGCCGGCCCGGCTGGCGGAGCTGCGGGCGGCCTGGGAGAAGACGGACGCGGGGCTGCTGCCGTACCCGGCGTGACCCGGGGCGTGGCCGCGTCCGACCGGCCGACCGCGGCGGCGACGGCCGGCGGGGGGGGCACGGCCCCACGTCCGACGCCCTCCGGCGTCATTCGGCGGCGGAGCCGGCCCCGGCGGTGAGGTTCTTGCCGTCGGGGGCGGTCAGGGTGAGGGCCTGTCCGTGGATGGTCCAGGTCAGGGGCCCGGCGGCGAACAGCGCGGTCAGGGCCCGTTCCTGCTCTCCCGCCGGGCCCTCGCAGGCCATCCGCGTGGTGGTCGGCGGGCCGATGGTGAGGGTGGGGCCGGTGACGGTGACCGGGGCGCTGAAGCGGTTGCAGCCGAGGGTGCCGCTCACCCGGCCGTCGGGGGCGAGGGTGAAGCTCGCCGCCCGGTCGGCCGGGGCGGCGGTGCCGTCGACGGCGTCGACCGTCCAGGTGGTCGCGGTGAGCGGGGCGTCCACGGCGGGCGGCCGCGCGGTGGCGCCGTCCGGGGTGAGGACGGTGTCGGGGGTGGTGCCCTGGCAGCCGGCGAGGGCGAGCGCGGCGAGCAGGGCCAGGCCGGGGGCGAGGTGCCTGAGGGTACGCATGCCCCTGGGACGGTGCGCGGGCCCGGCCGGTTCCCCGCTTCGCCCGTTCAGACCATCAGGGGCAGCAGCGCGGCCAGGTCGGCGCGCTCGCCGCTGGCGCTGACCCTGGCGGCGTCGAGTTCCTGCGCCCAGGCGGTCCGGCCCGTGGCGAGCCGGACCCAGGTCAGCGGGTCGGTCTCCACCACGTTGGGCGGGGTGCCGCGGGTGTGCCGGGGGCCCTCGACGCACTGGACGACCGCGAAGGGCGGGATCCGCACCTCCACCGAGCCGCCGGGCGCCTTCACCGCGAGGGCGTCGGCGAGCAGCCGGGTGCAGGCGGCGAGGGCCTGCCGCTCGACGGGGACGTCCAGTCCGGGCAGGGCCCGGTTGAGGTCGTCGGTGTGGACGACCAGCTCCACGGTGCGGGTGACGAGGAAGTCGGCGAGGGTCATGTCCCCGATCCACAGGTCGAGGACCCGGCTGCCGGTGTTGCGTTCCAGGGCCTCGGCCATCCGCGCGGCCGCCCGGTCGTAGAGCTCGGGCAGCGGGGCGCCGGTGAGGGTCTCGCGGGCGACCTCGCTGATCTTCCCGGCGAGGGAGGCGGTGGCGAAGGGCCACTCGACGGCGCTCAGCTCGGGGACGGCGGCGGGCGGCCGGGCGAGGCCGCCGGCCAGCGAGTCCGCGATCCAGGCGATGTGGGCGGCGAGCTCGGCGACGCTCCACTCCCCGAGCCCGCTGGGCCGCGCGAGCTGCTCCGGGGTCAGACCCCGTACGGCTTCGGCGACGTGCCCGAACTGTGCGGTGACGGCCGTACGGATCTTCGCCTGGTCGTAGGCGCGCGGCTTCTTCTTCGCGGGCGGCATGGGGCGACCCTACTGGGGGAGGGTGACTCCGGTGCAGCCGTGGCGGGCGGTCGCGTCGGCCACGTAGGCCTTGAACAGCTCGGTGCCGCGCTCGCCGAGCACCCTCGCGTCGTAGGTGCGGTCCGCGGTCAGGGTGAACACGGCGGGGCGGCCCTGGCAGGTGGCCGTGGCGTACGTGAGCGCTCCGGTCCGGCCGGCCTTGCCGGTGACCACCGGCTCGGGCAGCCGGCCGTCGCCGATGCCGACGGAGGCGCCGTCGTCCGCGTAGAAGGAACGGGTCTCCAGCCACCACGGGTCGCGGGTCTGGACGTTGTGGAGCTCCACGTAGCGCCAGTCGCCGCTCGGCTTGCGGGCGTAGATCCGCTCGGCTTCGGCGGGGCTGACGGCCAGCAGGCAGGTCTCCTGGTGTGCCTGGCCGCCGGTGGGGGTGCCGAGGGCGCGGTCGGGGAGGTTGCCGCGGTCGGTGGTGCGCAGCAGGGCGGAGTACCAGCCGCAGGCGTCGTCCTCGTGGCGGTCCTCGGCCCGCCCGAGGTCCGTGCCCTGCGTGCGGAGGGTGGTGTCGGGCAGCTCCGGCAGGTGCGTCGCGCAGCCCAGTTTCGCGGCGAGCCGCAGGGCCGCGGTGCGGGCGATCCGGCCGAGGGCCCGGCGGTCGGTGTCCGTGGCCCGGGGGTCCCCGATCCAGGCCGTCGCCCGGACGGCGGTCGCTCCCGTCTCGGGGAGGGGGGCGGCGCAGGGGGCGGTGACGGTGACGTCGCGTCCGCCGTAGTCGCCGAGCGCGGCGTCGTCGCGCAGGGGCAGGCGCATCGCCACGTCGGTCCGCGCCGTGACGTCGCCGTCCGGGGTCTCGGAGGGCGCGGGGAACGGGGAGCGGCCCGTGGTGGCGAGGACGTTGTCCGGCGGGCCGGCGGGCAGGACGCGGACCTTGAGCGCGAAGTGCCGGTCCCCGTACTTCCTGCCGTCGACGACCTCCTGGAAGTCGCAGGTGTCCGGCAGCGAAGCGAAGTCGATCGTGTTCTCGGCCTGGTCGGCGAGCCGCAGCCGGTCGACGCCGCCGCGCAGCCGGAGCACCGGGTCGCCGTCGACGAGTCCGGCGCACGAGGAGGCGATCAGTTCGCGGCTCGCCGCGCGGTGCTGGTGGGCTTCGAAGGCGTCGTACAGGGCCCAGCCGCCGAAGGCCAGACCGGCCGCGCCGGCGAGGGTGAGGAGTGCGTTGACCGCGTTGCGCCCGCGGCCCCGGTCGGGCAGCGGTCCGCCGCCCGAGGGCCCCATCGGTTCGAACATCCCCCACCCCCGGTCTTCAACTGCCGCGCACGTGCGACGACATGATCGAAGCTATCAACGGGTCCGGACGCTCAGAGCGTTCGGTCGGTATCGAACACGTCACCGTTGGCCGGCACGCCGAGGCCGCGCCAGGTGAAGGGGAGGCCGCGGGCGGTGTCCGGGTCGGGGCCGTCCATCAGCTGGAAGTGGACGTGCGGTTCGGTGGAGTTGCCGGAGTTGCCGCACCGCGCGAGGAGCTGCCCGGCCCGTACGCGCTCGCCCGGGCGGACGGCGAGGGAGCCGCGGCGCAGGTGGGCGTAGAGGGCGTGGCGGCCGTCGCCGAGGTCGAGGACCAGGTGGTTGCCGAGGACCGCGCCCGCTCCGCCGAGGTCGCGCACGGAGGCCTCGATCAGCAACTGGTAGAGGGCGGCGGGCCAGGAGTTGCGGCTGAGGTGGTCGCGGCGGCGGTCGCTCGCGCGGAGCACGGTGGCGTCGGCCACCGCGAGGAGCGGGGCGCCGTAGGCGGGGAAGTCCTCGTTGCGGCGCACCGGCGGCCAGAGCGCGGCGAAGGGCGGACGCTGCCGGTCCGCGCCGGGTTCGCCCTCGCCGACGAGGTCGATGGCGCAGGCCTGGCCGAGGCGGTGGGTGCCGTGGCTGGGGGTCCTGTCGGCGGGACTGTTGAGGGCGGACCAGCGGCCGGTGACCGGCGGGTCCAGTTCGACCGGGGGTTCCCCGGTGCGGGGGGCCCGGCCGGCCGTGGCGCCGACGGCGAGGCTGAGCAGCGTTCCCGCGCCGGCGCAGAGCCAGAACCAGTGCATGCCGAAGGGCAGTCCGACGGCGAGGTCGGTCCCGATCATCAGCAGGGCCACGGCCAGCAGGATCCGGTAGAGGACGTGGAACGGCTTGGGCACGGCGGGGTCACCTCACGGGGTCGCGGCCGACAGCAGGACGAGGAGGGGAACCACCCGGGCGCCGGGAACCTCGTGGCGGCCCCGGCCGGTCGTGTGCAGCCAGCCGGCGGCGACCAGCTGGCGCAGGTGGTGGTAGACCTGGCCGCTCGTGCCGACCCCGTCGAGGGCGGTCAGTTCGGCGGCGGTGCGGCGGCCGGCCAGGATCTCGCGCAGCAGGCGCAGCCGTACGGGGTTGCCGAGTGCGGCCAAGGAGTCGGCGGTGCGGTTGGCGTCGGCCCTACCGGCCCTGTCGGCCCCGTCCGCCGTGCCGGCCCTGTCGGTCCCGTCGTCGAGGAGGTCGGTGGTGGGGGCGGCCTGCTGCCATTCGTAGCGCTCGCCGGTGGGGAGGGTGACCGCGCCGGTGAACAGGACGCCGCCGGTCTCGGCGCCGAGGGCGGCGAGCCTTTCCTTCCAGACTTCCAGGGCCCAGAAGTCCCCTTCGGGGGGCTCCGGGCTGGGGGGCGGGTCCGCTTCGAGCGCGTCCAGCCTGCGTTCGAGTTCGGCGACGCGTGCTTCCAGGTCCATGACACGAAATTACGTGATTACGTAATTTCACACAAGGGCTGGTGCGCGACGGCCCGGACAACGGACGAGCCCCCGGCCGGAGGAATCCGGACCGGGGGCTCGTACGCGTACGGGCGGGCGGGGATCAGGCCAGCAGGGCCGGGATCGTCGCCTCGTGGGCCTCGCGGAGCTCGGCCAGCGGGAGGCTGAACTCGCCCTGGACCTCGATCTCCTCGCCGTCCACCACGCCGATGCGGGTCGCGGGCAGACCGCGCGCACCGCACATGTCGGTGAAGCGGAGCTCCTCGCTGCGCGGGACCGACACGATGGCGCGGCCCGCGGACTCGGAGAAGAGGAAGGTGAAGGCGTCCAGACCCTCGGGCACCACGACGCGGGCGCCGTTGCCGCCGCGCAGGCAGGACTCGGTCAGCGCCTGGATGACGCCGCCGTCCGACAGGTCGTGCGCGGCGTCGATCATGCCGTCGCGCGAGGCGGAGATCAGGATCTCGCCCAGCAGCTTCTCGCGGCCCAGGTCCACCTTGGGCGGCAGGCCGCCGAGGTGGTCGTGGACGACCTGCGACCAGGCGGAACCGCCGAACTCCTCGGCGGTGTCGCCGAGCAGGTACAGCAGCTGACCGGCCTCCTTGAACGCCATCGGCGTCCGGCGGTTGACGTCGTCGATCACGCCGAGGACCGCCACGACCGGGGTCGGGTGGATCGCCACCTCGCCGGTCTGGTTGTAGAGCGAGACGTTGCCGCCGGTCACCGGGGTGCCCAGCTCCAGGCAGGCGTCCGCGAGACCGCGGCAGGCCTCGGCGAACTGCCACATGACGTCCGGGTCCTCGGGGGAACCGAAGTTCAGGCAGTCGGAGATCGCGAGCGGCTTGGCACCGGTCGCGGCCACGTTGCGGTACGACTCCGCCAGCGCCAGCTGCGCACCCGCGTAGGGGTCGAGCTTGGCGTAGCGGCCGTTGCCGTCGGTGGACATGGCCACGCCGAGGTTGGACTCCTCGTCGATGCGGACCATGCCGGCGTCCTCGGGCTGCGAGAGCACCGTGTTGCCCTGCACGAAGCGGTCGTACTGGTCGGTGACCCAGGACTTCGAGGCCTGGTTCGGGGACGAGACCAGCGCCAGGACCTGCGCGCGCAGCTCCTCGGAGGTCTGCGGCCGCGGCAGCCTGCCCGCGTCGTCCGCCTGGAGGGCGTCCTGCCAGGAGGGGCGCGCGTACGGCCGCTGGTAGACGGGGCCCTCGTGGGCGACGGTGCCCGGGGGCACGTCCACGATCTGCTCGCCGTGCCAGAAGATCTCCAGGCGCTCGCCCTCGGTCACCTCACCGATGACGGTGGCGATGACGTCCCACTTCTCGCAGATCTCCATGAAGCGGTCGACGTACTGCGGCTCGACGATCGCGCACATGCGCTCCTGCGACTCGCTCATGAGGATTTCCTCGGGCGAGAGGGTCGCGTCGCGCAGCGGGACGGTGTCCAGCTCGACGCGCATGCCGCCGGAACCGGCGGAGGCCAGCTCGGACGTGGCGCAGGAGAGCCCGGCGCCGCCGAGGTCCTGGATGCCCGCGACCAGCTTCTCCTTGAAAATCTCCAGGGTGCACTCGATGAGGAGCTTCTCCTGGAAGGGGTCGCCGACCTGGACGGCGGGGCGCTTGGTCGGCTTGGTGTCGTCGAAGGTCTCGGACGCCAGGACCGAGACGCCGCCGATGCCGTCGCCGCCCGTGCGGGCGCCGTAGAGGATGACCTTGTTGCCGGGGCCGGAGGCCTTGGCGAGGTGGATGTCCTCGTGCTTCATCACGCCGATGCAGCCGGCGTTGACCAGCGGGTTGCCCTGGTAGCAGGCGTCGAAGACGACCTCGCCGCCGATGTTGGGCAGGCCCAGGCAGTTGCCGTAGCCGCCGATGCCCGCGACGACGCCCGGCAGGACGCGCTTGGTGTCGGGGTGGTCGGCCGCGCCGAAGCGCAGCGGGTCGACGACGGCGACGGGGCGGGCGCCCATGGCGAGGATGTCGCGGACGATGCCGCCGATGCCGGTGGCCGCGCCCTGGTAGGGCTCGATGTAGCTCGGGTGGTTGTGCGACTCGACCTTGAAGGTGACCGCGTAACCCTGGCCCACGTCGACGACGCCGGCGTTCTCGCCGATGCCCACGAGCATGGCGTCGTTCTGCGGGACCTTCTCGCCGAACTGCTTCAGGTGGACCTTGCTGCTCTTGTAGGAGCAGTGCTCGGACCACATGACGGAGTACATCGCGAGCTCGGCGCCGGTGGGCCGGCGGCCGAGGATCTCGCGGATCCGGGCGTACTCGTCCTCCTTGAGGCCGAGTTCCTTCCAGGGCTGGGAGGCGTCCGGGGTCTCGGAGGCGTTCTTGACGGTGTCGAGGCTCATGCGCTGACCAGCTTCTTCAGGACCGACGTGAAGAACGGGAGGCCGTCGGTGCGGCCCGTCCCGATCAGCGGCTCGACCGCGTGCTCGGGGTGCGGCATCAGACCGACGACGTTGCCCGCGGCGTTGGTGATGCCGGCGATGTCGCGCAGCGAACCGTTCGGGTTCACGTCCAGGTACCGGAAGGCCACGCGGCCTTCGGCCTCCAGTTCGTCGAGCGTGCGCTCGTCGGCGGTGTAGCGGCCGTCCATGTTCTTGAGCGGTACGGCGATCTCCTGGCCGGCGGTGTAGTCGCCGGTCCACGCGGTCTCCGCGTTCTCCACCCGCAGCTTCTGGTCGCGGCAGATGAAGTGGAGGTGGTTGTTGCGGAGCATCGCCCCCGGCAGCAGGTGGGCCTCGGTGAGGACCTGGAAGCCGTTGCAGATGCCGAGGACGGGCATGCCGCCCTTGGCCTGCTCGATGATGGTCTCCATCACCGGCGAGAACCGGGAGATGGCTCCGGCGCGCAGGTAGTCCCCGTAGGAGAAGCCGCCCGCGAGGACGACCGCGTCGACCTGGTGGAGGTCCTTGTCGCGGTGCCAGAGCGAGACCGGCTCGGCCCCCGCGAGGCGGACGGCGCGCAGCGAGTCACGGTCGTCGAGCGTTCCGGGGAACGTGACGACACCGATGCGAGTGGTCACCGTCAGGCCTCGACCTTCACGGTGAAGTCTTCGATGACGGTGTTGGCGAGGAACGTTTCGGCCATCTTGTGGATGCGGTCGAGGGCGGCCTGGTCGACCGGTCCCTCCACTTCCAGCTCGAAGCGCTTCCCCTGGCGGACGTCGGCGATCCCCTCGAAGCCCAGGCGCGGCAGTGCACGCTGCACCGCCTGGCCCTGGGGGTCGAGGATCTCCGGCTTGAGCATGACGTCGACTACGACGCGTGCCACTGGCACTCCCGATGAGGTGGTTGGTGCAAGGCGGTTCCCTCAGCGTACCCGGCCAAAATTTCTACGCGGGTAGATATCGGGCGGCCGCAACCGGCCCGCCGTTTCGGCTTCACCAACGCTTCGCAAAATCCACCGGAAAACCACGTGCCCGCCATTGCGGCGGGACACGCGGGGAGAATTAACTGGGCTTCGCAATTCAATGAGAATCGCGGTACAA
The DNA here is from genome assembly GCF_055581065.1 of Streptomyces sp. NPDC031479. Taxonomy (NCBI): domain Bacteria; kingdom Bacillati; phylum Actinomycetota; class Actinomycetes; order Kitasatosporales; family Streptomycetaceae; genus Streptomyces; species Streptomyces sp. NPDC031479. The sequence continues at coordinate 7,996 of NZ_JBVIKC010000052.1, read as the reverse complement.
AGGAATCAGCCGGGATTCCGACGGTTTGATGCATTCCACCGAAACATCCACACAGGCGACATCACCGCACGTCACGCGCGCGGGGATGGCGCACGAAGGGACCGATATCCGTGGCGCAGCGCGTAGTAGTCACGATCTCCGACGACATCGACGGCGGAGAAGCGGCGGAAACGGTCGTGTTCGCTCTGGACGGTAAGACGTACGAGATCGACCTCAATGTGGCCAACGCAAAGAAACTGCGGAAGGGCCTGGCCCCCTTCGTGGCCGCGGGTCGCCGGCAGTCCCGTTCCGGCAAGGCGTTCAAGCACACGTCCGTCGCCCCCGACCCCGCGGTCGTCCGGGCCTGGGCCCGGTCCAACGGCCACGACGTGCCGCCCCGCGGGCGCATCCCGAAGCGCGTCTACGCGGCCTACAACGAAGCCCACTGACCCCGGATTTGCCATCCACCCCCTCTGATCGGCTAGTGTGTGGATCACGCCGAGGGGCAAGGCCGAAAAGCCGGAGCCCCGAAGTCGTGCGGGTGTAGTTCAGTAGCAGAACACCCCCCTTCCAGGGGGGAGGCGCAGTGTGCAATCCCTGTCACCCGCTCTGCACGCTTTACCGACCACGGTTGTGGATCAGGTAGAGTGATGCACGCAGAGCACGGCACTTGTGCCGTGGGAAGCATGCGGACGTAGCTCAGTTGGTAGAGCACCACCTTGCCAAGGTGGATGTCGCGCGTTCGAGTCGCGTCGTCCGCTCAGAGAACAAAGGCCCCGATCTTAGATCGGGGCCTTTGTCGTTCTCCGGTCTCATCACCCCATCCTCCCTTTTTGTGGCACACGTCACTTTCCGATGACAAATGTCATCGCGGGCCGTGACCGCGCGCACTGCCGGATCCGCCGGACCGCGCCGAGGCTGGATTCATGACCGACACGATGACCGGCACCGTCACACTGGTCTGGATCATGGTCGCGGTTACGGCCGTCCGGCGGCGGTTCGCCGGGCACCGCACCGCCAGTACGAGGGATCCGGGGGGACGGGCCGTGTCGAAGCTGACCGGGTGGTGGAAGCGCCGCAGCAGCGCGGGGAAGGTCGAGCTCTACACGCGCTGGTCCTTCCACTTCTTCATAGGCATGGAGATCGTGGGGTTCGGGCTGCCGGGGCTGGTCCCGGCGGCGAACGGTGGCCCGCTGGCCGTCTCGTTCGCCCTCCTGATGGTGGTGAGCGCCCACTCGCTCCTGGTCGGGTGCCTGACGTCCAGGGCACTGGACTGGATCATGGGCAGCCGGGAACGGCCCGTACGGCTCGTGACGGCGGTGTCCGTCGTGACGGCCGCCGCCTGCCTGGCCCTCCTCGTCCTGCGCCGGACCGGACACGTCGACGCGTCGGTGTCCATCTCGCTGGTGTTCGGGCTGGCCGGCTTCGGCTGTGGCGCGGTGGTGCTGTCCCTGGAGAAGGTCCGGCACATGCGGTACGTCCCGCTGATCGCGGCGGGGGGCACGGGCGCGGCGGCGTACGCCCTCGGGATCCCCGCGGCCGAGGCCCTCGGCCACCTGATCGGGACGCTGCTGGCCGGCGTGTTCCTGGGCGTCGCCTACGGGTTCTCCGGCTGGCTGCTGACCACCGTCCACGAGCTGGACCGGGCCCGAGAGCTCCAGGCGCAGCTCGCGGTGGCCGAGGAGCGGCTGCGGTTCGGCCGGGACCTGCACGACGTGATGGGCCGCAACCTCGCGGTGATCGCGCTCAAGAGCGAGCTGGCGGTGCAGCTGGCCCGGCGCGAACGGCCGGAGGCCGTCGACCAGATGATCGAGGTGCAGCGGATCGCGCGGGAGTCGCAGCGGGAGGTGCGCGACGTGGTGCGGGGGTACCGGGAGGCGGACCTGTCGGTGGAACTGGAGGGCGCGCGCGGGGTGCTGAGCGCCGCCGGGATGGACTGCCGGGTCGAGTTCGAGGCGGCCGGGCGGACGCTGTCGGCCGAGGTGCAGTCGGCACTGGGCTGGGTGGTCCGGGAGGCGACCACGAACGTACTGCGGCACGGGGACGCGCGGAGCTGCCTGATCCGGGTGACGGCCGGGGGGCCTTCCGGCGCGGTGACCTTGCTGGTGGAGAACGACGGGGCCCCCGACGCCCCGGCCGGCCCGCCCGGATCCGGGCTCGCGGGACTGCGGGAGCGGCTCGCGGCGGTGGACGGGACCTTGCTGGCGGGACCGGTCGAGGGCGGCCGGTTCCGGCTGCGGGCCGAAGTTCCGGGAGACGGACTGCGACGAGTGGAGGTGCGGGCGTGACTCCCGTACGGGTACTTCTGGCCGATGACGAGCACCTGATCCGGGGTGCGCTGGCCGCGCTGCTGGGACTGGAGGACGATCTGGTGGTCGTCGCCGAGGCCGCCTCCGGACCGGAGGCCCTGGCGATGGCGAGGGCGCACCGGCCCGACGTGGCGGTGCTCGACCTGGAGATGCCGGGGGCCGACGGTGTGAGTGTCGCCACAGCGATCCGGGCCGAACTGCCGGGGTGCAAGACCATGATCGTGACCAGTCACGGCCGCCCCGGGCACCTGAAGCGGGCCCTCGCGGCGGGCGTGCGCGCCTTCGCCCCGAAGACGGTGTCGGCGCAGCGGCTGGCCGAGCTGATCCGCACCGTGCACGGCGGAGGCCGTTACGTGGACCCGGAGTTGGCGGCCGACGCGATCAGCGCGGGGGACTCCCCGCTGACGGCGCGGGAGGCCGAGGTGCTGGAACTCGCGGCGGACGGGGCGCCGATCGTGGAGATCGCGGAGCGGGCCTCGCTGTCCCCGGGGACGGTGCGCAACTACCTGTCGTCGGCGGCCACGAAACTGGGCGCCGAGAACCGTCACACCGCGGTGCGTCTCGCACGCGAGCGAGGTTGGGTATAGTTGTCCTCGCGCCAAGGCGCACAGGCGGACATAGCTCAGTTGGTAGAGCACCACCTTGCCAAGGTGGATGTCGCGCGTTCGAGTCGCGTTGTCCGCTCAGCTGAAGGCCCCGATCGGTTCTCCGATCGGGGCCTTCTTCGTGTCTCAGCTCCAGGTCTGGCCGGTGAGGCGCTCGTAGGCCTCGACGTACTTGGCCCGGGTCCGCTCGACGACCTCCTGCGGGAGGACGGGCGGCGGCAGTTCGCCCTTGGAGTTCCATCCGGAGGCGGGGGAGGCCAGCCAGTCGCGGACGTACTGCTTGTCGAACGAGGGCTGGGCGTGGCCCGGCTCCCACTGGTCGGCGGGCCAGAAGCGGGAGGAGTCCGGGGTGAGGACCTCGTCCGCGGCGACCAGGGTGCCGTCCTTGTCGAAACCGAACTCGAACTTGGTGTCCGCCAGGATGATCCCGCGCTCGCGCGCGATGTCCCGGGCGCGCCCGTACACGGCGAGGGTGGCCTGGCGCAGCAGCGCGGCCGTCTCGGCGCCGGTGGTACGCGCGACCTCCTCGTAGGAGACGTTCTCGTCGTGGTCGCCGACCGCGGCCTTGGCGGCCGGGGTGAAGATCGGGGCGGGCAGCTCGGAGCCGTCCACGAGGCCCTCGGGGAGGGCGAGTCCGCAGACCGTACGGGACTTCTCGTACTCGGCGAGGCCGGAGCCGGTGAGGTAGCCGCGGGCCACGCACTCGACGGGGACCATGTCGAGGTTCTGGCAGACCAGGGCGCGGCCGGCCCAGTCGGCGGGGGCTCCGGCGGGCAGCTCGGTGCTGATGACGTGGTTCGGGACCAGGTCGGCGAGCTGGTCGAACCACCAGAGGGAGAGCTGGGTCAGGATGCGGCCCTTGTCCGGGATCGCGGTGGGCAGCACCCAGTCCGCGGCGGAGATCCGGTCGCTGGCGACCATGACGAGGCGGCCGTCCTCGTCGCGGTAGAGGTCACGGACCTTGCCGGTGTGGAGGTGGACGAGGCCGGGCACCTGCACCGGCTCGGGCTTTTCGACGAATCCGGGCACGGAGTCTCCCTGTGGTTCTGTACGAGCGCAGGCCCATTCTCCCGCACGGGGGCCCGTGCCCGGGTCGGGGGGTCGGCCGTGCGGGTCGGCGGGGGCCTCTCCGCGGGGGCTTCCGGGCGGGGCGCGCGGGGTCAGTCGCGCTTGCAGATCCGGTCGAGGAGGTTGGCCGTGGCGCGCTGGACGCGCTCGTCCACGTGGCCGGGGCGGTCGAGCGCCGGGGACCAGGCGAAGGTGCCGGACGCGAAGACCAGGGCGCCGCTGGGCGCGCGGTAGAGGGAGGTCTCCTGGTGGCGCTTCGCGCCCTCGCTGTCGAGGTACGGGGAGTGCGCGAGCAGGATCCGGTCCCGGTGCACCGGGAGCTGGGTGCGCGGGAAGTAGCGGTCGGCCTCGCCCGCGACCAGGCCGTCGAGTTCGTCGTTCTCGGCCGCGCCCGTGGAGTCCCAGAGCCAGTGCGTGGCGTTGCGCACGACCAGGGGAGCGGGGTCGGGGACCCGTCCGGCGTACTGGATGCCGAGGAGCTGCTGTTCTGGGCGGTCGACCTCGCGCCACAGGCTGGGCCGGCCGGGGCCGCGGCGTTTTCGGCAGGTGAGGAGGCGGTCCTCGACCCCGGAGGGGGACGGGCCCAGTTCGACCTGCCAGTACATGGTGTTGGCGGAGAGGAAGACCAGCGAGGTTCCGTGGTCGCGGGCGCGCTCGGCGGTGCGGCGCATGGGGGCCGACCAGTACTCGTCGTGGCCGGGGAAGACCAGGCCGCGGTAGCGGGTGGGGTCGACGCGGCCGGCGTGGAGGTCGCGGGTGTCGGCGTAGGCGAGGTCGTAGCCGTAGCGCTCGGCCCAGCGGATGAAGTCGTAGGCGTGGCCGACGTGCAGGGGCAGGCCGGCGCCCGCGTAGGGGCGGTCGAAGGAGACCGTGGTGGCGGCGTCGCGCTCGCCGAGGAGACGGCCCTCCTCGTCCCAGGCGTGGTAGAGGCTGGCGCCGGTGTGACCGTCCTCGGGGTAGAGGTTGTAGGCCTGCCAGGTGATGTCCGGGAGCAGCAGGAGGAGGTCGGCGGGGCGGTCGTCGCGGACCGTGAAGGGGATGTGGGAGCGGTAGCCGTCGACGGTGGTCAGGACGGCCACGTACGCGCCGACGTTCCAGTACGAGGGGACCTGGAGGCGCCAGGACAGCCACCAGTGGTGGCAGGAGACGGTGCGGTCGGCGGTGAGCGGGGGCGGCTGCACGATCCCGGACAGCCGGGGGCTGGTGGTGATCTTGAAGGCGCCGTCGCCGGCGTAGTGGCCGATCCGGTAGACGTCGACGGAGAACTGCTGGGGCGGGTCGACGGTGATGTGGAAGTCGATCGCCCCGCCGGGGGCGACCGCGCCGGTGGAGGCGAAGCCCTTGATCTGGCGGTGCACGTCGTCGGCGGTGAGCGGGCCGCTGCTGCGGGCGCGGGGGACCCGGCCGGGGGCCGCGGCCGGGTCCACGTACCAGGGGACGACATGGCCGGTGTCGTCGAAGTACAGCTCGCTGCCGCGGAACCAGGGCAGGGGGCCCTGGCCGAAGGGGTCGTTGACCGCGTGCGCGAGCGCACCTGACTCCCACCGCCGGATCTGGTCCGCACCCATACGGCTCCCCTCCCTCGCTCCCCCGAACGCGTTTTCGTCAGTGCGGCCCGACGGTTTTCGGACAGCTCCGTCGCGACCGGTCCCAGCACATCACATAACGCACGCAGTCCGTCACCGTTCGTCGCGAATTGGCGTGACCGGAACCCCGGGCGCCGCCCTCAGACGAGGCGGACGGGCTTCTCGGGGCGTACGCCGACCTCCGCGAGCCAGTCGCGCAGGGGCGCCGGGTCCCCGTCCTCGACCAGGGAGAGCACCCGGGCGGCCAGGTCGGCGCTGCGCCGGCCGCCGACGAGGAGGACCGGGCCGTCGAGCCAGTCCAGGCCGGGGGCCGCGCCGGCCGAGTCCACGGCGGCGCAGCAGACCAGCGCGGTGACGTGGTCGGCCAGCAGGTCCCGGCCGCTGCGCGGGGGCTGGAGCGGGAAGAGCGGGAGCGTGTCCGCGCCACTGGGGCGGCCGGATCCCGCGGCGGAGCCGGCGGCGCGTTCCTCGCGGGCCAGGTCCCCGCCGATGCGCCCGGCCAGGGCGTCCCCGGCGGCGCCCTCGCCGGTGGGGTCGGTGAGGTACGCGAGCACCCGCTCCAGCGTCGGGCCGCCGAAGCCGTCCTCGGCGGGCGGAGCGAAGGCGGGCCGCCCGCCGGCGGCCGCGTCCCGGCCGGCCCCCGGGGGCGGGCCCGCGGGGGCCGCGGGGGCCGTGACGGGGCCCGGGGCGGGGCCCGGGGCGGGGCCCGGGGCGGGGGCGGGGCTCGCAGCGGGGCTGGGGGCGGGAGTCGTCGCCGGCACCGGAGGCGTCGGCGAGGCCTGGGGGGACCTCAGGCTCTGGGGGGATGCCGGGGCCTGGAGGGACAGCGAGGTCTGGGCCGTCGGCGAGGTCTGGGCCGTCGCCGGCGTCTGGGCCGTCGCCGGCGTCTGGGGGGACGCCGGGGGCGTCGGAAGGCCCGTCGGGACGGAGAGGGCGTCCAGGGCCGTGTGCAGGCGGGCGGCCTCGGTGCGCCACTTGCGGTCGACGACCTCCTCCGGGTACGCCGCCCAGTCCACCGGCGACCAGTCCGGCCCGGCCTCGGCGGGGCCGCCGTGGAAGAGCCGGGCGGCCAGCAGGGAGGTGGCCTCGTCGACCGCCCCGGGCTGCTCCAGCAGATCGCACGCGGGACGCTCGCCCAGCCGTGAGGTGAACTCGTCGGCCAGCCGGTCGCGACGCGAGAGCTCGGTCAGGGCGGAGACCACCCCGGCATCGAGGTGCGCGGGCCAGCGGCCCATCCGCCAGGCGGGCAGGGCGACCCGGGTCAGCAGCCGGTCCCAGCCCGCGTAGGCGAGGCCGACCTGCTCCTGGGCGACGATGCGCAGCCCGTAGTCCACGCCCTGGGCGCGGTCGGAGGCGGCGGCGGCCACCCCGCGCTCCATCTCGGCGGCGTCCGTCCGGCACAGCCGCAGCAGCAGCCGGGCGGGATGCGCGATCCAGCCCAGGCCGGGCCGGCTCCCGATGTCCACGGCGGCGTCGAGTCCCCGGACGAAGCCGCGCGCGTCGGCTATGTCCGGGTGGGCGGAAGGGCCCGTACCGGCGACGACGGGCGCGAGGACGGCCCGTAGCTCGGCGACCCGCATCCACCACAGGAAGGGGGAGCCGATCACCAGCACCGGGGCGGCGCCCGGCTCGGACTCGGGCCCCGCGGGCCCGGCGGACGTGCGCGCGCCGGCCCGGCGGTGGGCCGCGTGCGCACGGTCCTCCAGCCAGCTGTCGCAGTCCGGGGTCAGGGCTATCGCGGAGGGCGCGGGAACGTCCATCCGGTCGGCGAGGTCGCGCACCAGACGGTAGAGGTCGGGCGCGGCGGCCTCGGAGAGCGGGACCGTCGGCGTCACGGCGGGGCGGGCCCGCAGGACCACGGCGCCGAAGATCCCGCCGGCCAGCAGCACCAGCGCGGCGACCGCGCACACGGACAGGGTCACCGCCGGCCAGGGGTCCCCGGCCAGCCGGCCCGTCATCCGGGCGGCCACGAGCACCACCGCGAGGGCGGCGGGCAGCAGCACGGCGGCCAGCGCCCTGCTGCGGACCCGCAGCACGGCGAGGGCCCGGGAACGCGCGGAGGGCGTGCCCACTTCTGCGATCGAACCGGTTCCGGACACGGCCGGACCTCACCCCCTCTGCCCTGCGGCGGCGTTGCTCACTCCCCCACTGTGACACCCGCCACCGACATCGCAATGCCGGTGGGCCATGTGCCGGAATGCTTGCGCCGCACCCTAGTTGGGGCCGGGGCGGACGTCAGGCGGTCCGGGTGACGATCACCCGATGGAATGGCTTTGGGCAAAGGTGGGTGCGTTCGAACGCGGCCGGATGCAGTCGCACGCGAACACGCGCGCGGGGCCGGGGGGGGTTTCCCCCCCCCCCCCCCCCCCCCCCCCCAACCCCCCCTCCCCCCCCCCCCCTCCCCCCTTCCCCCCCCCTCCCCCCCTCGCCTCCCCACCCCCCCACCCCC
>NZ_JBVIKC010000051.1:0-61489 GCF_055581065.1 Streptomyces sp. NPDC031479 | reverse complement strand
CCCCCCCCCCCCCCCCCCCCCCCCCCCCCCCCTCCCCCCCCCCCCCCCCCCCCCCCCCCCCCCCCCCCCCCCCCCCCCCCCCCCCCCCCCCCCCCGCCTCCGTTTTCGTCCACCGGCCCGCGGCGGTCAGGGAGCTGGGGCCGGGGCGGGGGCGGGGGCGGGCGTCGACCGCGCTCCCCCGCCCTTGCCCTTCACCGGCCCCCCGCCACGACGGCCGGACCGGAAGCCGAGAGCGAGGGCCGCCGCGCCGGTGAGCGCGAATCCCGCCGTCCAGAGCGCGCCGACGTGCATGGCGTGGAGGAAGGCGCCGTCGGCCGCCGCGGCGAGCCGGGTGTCGTGCGTGGCGGCGGCCAGGTGCCGGGCGAGCTCGGCCGAGACGCGCGCCTGCTGCCGTACCGGATCCGGGAGGCCGGTCAGCGAACCGTCGATGGTGCGCCGGTAGACGATCGAGGTGATCGTGCCGCCGGCCGCGATGCCCAGCACGCTCCCCGTCTGGCGCAGGGTGCTGTTGACCGCACTGCCGGCGCCGGAGCGCTCCAGCGGCAGGGAGCCCAGGACCGCGCCCGTGACGGGGGCGATGACCATGCCGATCGCGGTGCCCTGGACGAGCATGACCGCCGAGTACCAGGCGATCGGTGTGGTCGCGTCGAACAGGGACACGGAACCCATCGCCAGCGCCGCGACGGCCAGCGAGACCGAGGAGACGAGCCGGACGGAGGTCCGGCCGGCGAGCCGGACGCCGACCGGCGAGCCGACGACCACTCCGAGCGCTCCCGGGAGGCCGAGGAGCGAGGCCTGCAACGCCGAGTACCCGCGGGCGCCCTGGAGGTAGAAGGCGAGGTAGAAGGATCCGGCCGTCAGGGCCAGGAAGACCATCATGAGGGTGACGTTCCCGGTGGCGAAACGGCGCTGGGCCAGCAGCCGGGGGTCGAAACTGGGATGCGCCATCCGCAGCTCCACGGCGACGAAGGCCGCGATCAGCGCGATGCCCGCGGCGGCGCTCCCCCAGACGGCCGGCCGGCCGAAGGAGGCGTCCTGGCCGGCGCGGATCAGGCCGTACGCGAGGAGGCCGAGGCCGCCCGTCGACAGGACCAGCCCGGCCGGGTCGAGCCGACGGACTTCGGGGCTGCGGGAGTTGGGCACGTAACGGGCGATGAAGCCGAGGCCGAGGAGGGCCACGGGCACGTTGACGAGGAACACCGAACCCCACCAGAACGCGGAGAGCAGCACGCCGGCCAGGACCGGCCCGGCGGCGATCCCGACACCGGCGAAGGACGACAGCGCGGCGAAGGCCGCCGGCCGCTGTGCGGGCTCGAAGGTCCAGCCGACCACCGCCATGGTGGCCGGTACGAGGAGTGCGGCTCCGGCACCCATCACCGCGCGCCAGGCGACGAGCTGGCCGGGGGTCGTGGCACAGGCGGCGAAGGCCGAGGCGAGGCCGAACAGGGCCATCCCCGCCAGCAGGGTGTTGCGGTGGCCGAACCGGTCACCGAGCGCACCCCCGGAGAACATCAGGCCGGCGAAGGCCAGGGTGTAGGCGCCGGTGGCCCACTGGAGCTGGCCGGGGGTGGCCCCCAAGCCGAGGACGGGGTCGGACAGGGTCTCGAAGGCGGTGGTGAGGATGGTGCCGTCGAGCCATATGAGGAGTTGGGCGAAGACGAGGACGCCGAGGATGAGCCGGCGGCGGGCCGGTGGTGGCGCGGACGGGCGTAAGGGCATCGGCGGTGTGGCGGAGGACATGCGTGACTGCCTTCGGCTCAGGAGGGTTTCGGCGCGGCCGCAACGTAGACTCGTCAAGTTCCTGACGGTTCGCCCATCGTGGCAACTCGTCAAGTTCCTGTCAATCAGATTGGGGAGGCCGCCTCATGGGCGAGCACGGTCACGATCGGGTGGTGAGCTTCGCGGTGCGGCTCACCTGGCTCAACATGCGCGCCGCCATCGGCACCACGCTGGAGGAGTTCGGGCTCACGGTGCCGCAGTTCGCCACGCTGATGATGGTCGGGGCGTCCCCCGGCATGTCGGTGGCCCAGCTGGCCCGCTCGGTCGGCAGCACCCGGCAGGCCGCCAACGAGATGCTCGCGGCACTGGAACGCGACGGCCTCATCACCCGCTCCCCCCACCCGACCGACCGCAGGACGCACCAGGTGCACCTGACCCCCCTCGGCGGCCGGCGCTACGAGGAGGCGCTCCCGGCCGTCGTGCGACGCGAGGCCGAACTGGAGGAGGGGCTGACCGCCGATCAGCGGGACGCCGCCCGCTCCTGGATGGCGGCCGTCTCGGCCGCCTGCCAGGAGCCCGCGCAGAAGTGAGTGACCGGCGGGGCGGCGGGGGGAGCCGGGCTCCCGGGCTACGCGGGGGCGCGCGCCTCGTTCCGGACCGCGAGTGCGTGAATGTCATCCTTGAGCGAAATGGTAAGGAGGTCCGGCAAAGGGCCCGCGCCCGCCCCCGGACCGGTTTTGTATCGGGCGTGTATCGGGAAACGCTTGGTCGTCCATCGAACCGGGTCTCCGCCGTGCGATGCGCGGACCACGTCCGCCGTCTGCCCTATCGTTCCCTTCAGGTCGCCCCCTCCCGGTCGCCGACCGCATCCGTCCCGACAGGAGCCGTCAGCCCGTGTCCGTGTCCACCCCCGCTCCGGCCCCCGCACCTCCCGTGCGCGTGCTGCTGGTGGAGGACGACGAGCTCATGCGCCGGTCGTTCGCCGTCGCCCTGGAGCGCTACGGCTACCGCATGCGGACCGCCGCCGACGGGCTGACCGCCCTGGAGCTCTTGCGCGACGAGGACTTCGACCTGCTGATCCTGGACGTGATGCTGCCCGGTCTCGACGGGATCGGGCTCTGCCGCAGGGTCCGGGAGACCAGCCTGGTGCCGGTCCTGATGATGTCCGCCCGCGGTGACGGGCTGGACGTGGTCGCCGGTCTGGAGGCCGGTGCGGACGACTACGTGGTCAAGCCCGTGGACACCTACGTGCTCGTGGCGCGCATCCGTTCGCTCCTGCGGCGGGCGACCTACGCGCCCTCGCCGCAGCCCGCACCCCTGCCCGCGCCGGGCCCGGACACCGGGGCACCGGCCTCCGACGGACGGTCGCTCGTCTTCGGGGACCTGACCATCGACACCGGCGGCCTGGAGGTCTCCCTCTCCGGCAGCCCGGTGGCGCTCACCCCGACCGAACTGAAACTGCTGCTGGAGTTCGCCGCCCATCCGGGCATCGTGCTGGACCGGCACACCCTCCTGCGTGAGGTCTGGGACTACGGCTGGGACGGCGACAGCCGCGTCGTGGACCTCTGCGTGCAGCGCCTGCGGAGCAAGGTGGGCCGGGACCGCATCGAGACCGTGCGCGGCTTCGGCTACAAGTTCAGGCGCTGAGAGGGGTGCGACCGATTCCCCGGCGACGGCCGGACCGGGTACCCCTGCGCTGGAAGATCGCCGCGCTGGCCGCGGCCACCGCCTGTCTGGTCGTCGCCGCGGTGGGCGCGATCGTGCACGTGTGGACCGCGCGGGACATCCGCGGCCGGGCCGAAGCGCAGGCCCTCAACTCGCTCTACGCCGCCATGGACGTCCACCGGCGCACCGGAACCCTCACGAACGGCGCCGCCCTCGACCCGGACGGGCTTCCCTCCTCCCTGCGCCGCCTCACCGACACCACCCGGCACACGGCGTACGACGGGCACGTCGACGGCAATCTGGGCCCGAGCGTCTGGGCCGCCGTGCGGACCGACGGCCCAGACGGCCGGGTGCTGGCCGTCCAGGTGAACATGGGCCCGGAACTCCACGACCTGCAACGCCTCGATGTGACGATGGCGGTGGCCTCCCTGGCCGCCCTCGCGGCCGCCACGCCCGTGGCGTTCTACGGAGCCGGGCTGCTCGCCCGCCGGCTGCGGCGGGTCTCCGAGACGGCGGGGCGGATCTCCGCCGGTGACCTAGACGCCCGGACGGGGCCCACCAGGGGCCGTGACGAGGTGGCCGACATCGCCGCCACCGTCGACCTCATGGCCGACAGCCTCAGCCGGCGCCTGCGCACCGAGCGCCAGTTCACCGCGGACGTGGCCCACGAACTGCGCACCCCGGTCGGCGGCCTGCTGGCGGCCGTCGACCTGCTACCGCCCGGCGAGACGGAGGATCTGCTGCGGGCCCGGGTCCGCGACCTGCGCGGGCTGGTCGAGGACCTGCTGGAGATCTCCCGGCTGGACGCCGGCGCCGAACAACCGGTGCGCGCCCACGTGCCGCTCGCGGCGGTCGTCGCGGAGGCCGTGGCACGCACCGGCCTCGACACCCGGGTCACCGTCACCGGCCCCGGGGCGGCGGCCCGTACGGCGGGAACGACGGAGACCGTGGAGACGGTGGAGACCGATCCGCGCCGCCTCGAACGGATCGTGGGCAACCTCGTCATCAACGCCCACCGGCATGGCGCCGCCCCGGTCGAGGTCACGGTCGAGGGGCGTACCGTCGTCGTGCGCGACCACGGCCCCGGTTTCCCCCGAGACCTCCTCCTGGGCGGCCCCCGCCGCTTCCACACGGGTGCGGCCGAGCGTGGCTCCGGGCACGGCCTGGGCCTGACGATCGCCCTGGGCCAGGCCCGGCTCCTGGGTGCCGAGCTGCGGCTGGAGAACGCCCCGGACGGCGGCGCCGTCGCCACGTTGCTGCTGCCGTCCTGACATCCGGCCGGCTCCGACGGCCCGCCGCCCCGCCACCCGTCCCGCCCGGGCGCCCGCCCCGCCGGGGCCGCTACACGATCGATACACAGCGGAGCGGCGGCCCGTACACGGCCGCCCGGGCGCCGATACGTTCGCCGGACACCCTTCGAAGCGCACCGCAGCGCACCCGAAGAGGAGTCCCCGTGACCGCCGTCCCCCGTATCCCGTCCGCCCCGTCCGCCCCGCTCGCCCCGCGCCCGACGACCGGCGCCGCCGTCGCGGCCGCCGCCACCGACCTGTCGAAGGTCTACGGCAGCGGCGACACCCGCGTCGTCGCCCTGGACCGCGTCAGCGTCTCCTTCCGGGAGGGCGAGTTCACCGCGATCATGGGTCCGTCCGGCTGCGGCAAGTCCACGCTGATGCACTGCGCGGCCGGGCTCGACTCCTTCAGCTCCGGCTCCGTCCGCATCGGCACGACAGAACTGGGGAACCTGGACGACGGGCAGCTCACACGGCTGCGGCGCGACCGCGTCGGATTCATCTTCCAGGCGTTCAACCTGCTGCCGACCCTGACCGCGCTGGAGAACATCACGCTGCCGCTGACCGTCGCCGGGCGGCGGCCCGACCGGCAGTGGCTGGACCGCGTGGTGTCGATGGTCGGCCTCTCCGAGCGCCTGGGCCACCGCCCCGGGCAGCTGTCCGGCGGCCAGCAGCAACGCGTCGCCGTGGCCCGGGCGCTGGTCTCGCGCCCCGCCATCGTCTTCGGTGACGAGCCCACCGGGAACCTCGACTCCCGGGCCGGGGCGGAGGTCCTCGGCTTCCTGCGCGATTCGGTGCGGGAGCTGGGCCAGACGGTGGTCATGGTCACCCACGACCCGGTCGCCGCCGGGTACGCCGACCGCGTCGTCTTCCTCTCCGACGGCCGCCTCGTCGACGAGATGGCCCGTCCCTCCCCCGAGCGCGTCCTGGACCGGATGAAGGCCTTCGACACCCGTACGCACACCGGCTGACCCGGCCTCCTCCCCCGCTTGCTCCGCACCAGCCGCCCGCTCGCGTCCGCCGAGCCCGCCCCCCAGGATCCGCACCCATGTTCCGTACCGCCTTGCGCAACGTGTCCGCGCACAAGGCCCGCCTGCTGATGACCGCGTTCGCGGTCATGCTCGGCGTCACCTTCATCTCCGGCAGCCTGGTCTACGGCGACAGCATGAACCGCGCCGCCACCGCCCGTGCGACCGACGGCTACGCGCGCATCGCCGTCAGCGTCTTCCCCGACGACTCCCGTGCCGCCGGCGGCGCCGCGAGCGGCGGTGGTCCGCCCGGAGTCGACGCCGCCACCGTGGCCGCGCTGGCCAAGGTCGCGGGCGTCGCCTCCGTCACGGGACGGGTCGACGGCTTCGCCGCCGTCGCCGACCGCGACGGGCGCCTCCTCGGCCACGGCCCCTCCCACAAGGGCGGCAACTTCGCGCCCGGCGCCGACGGCAAGGATCCGGCCTACCGGTTCACCCGGGGTTCCGGCCCGACCCGCGACGACGGGATCGCCCTCGACGAGACCACGGCCGCGAAGGGCGGCTACCGCGTCGGGGACACCGTGCGCGTCGGCACGAACCAGGGCGCCTCCTCGTACACGCTCAGCGGGACCTTCCGCACCGACGGGACCACCCTTCCCGCCGGGGGCAGCCTGACGCTGTTCACCGACGCCACCGCGCAGCGGCTCTTCCTGCAGCCCGGCCGCTACCGGAACGCCGAGGTCACGGCGGCGCCCGGCACCGACGCGGGGGAACTCGCCGGGCGGGTCGAGTCGGCGCTGCCCCCGGGCACCGGCGCGGCCACCGGCGCCCGGCTCGCCGCGATCCAGGCGAACCTCGCCGGCAACGACAGCGACACCATGAGCCAGATCCTGGTGGGTTTCGCCGCCGTCGCCCTGTTCGTCGCCACCTTCCTCATCTCCAACACCTTCACCATGCTGGTCTCCCGGCGCACCAGGGAGCTGGCCCTGATGCGGGCCGTCGGCGCCTCGCGCCGCCAGGTGCGCCGCGTGCTGCTGACCGAGTCGCTCGTCGTCGGCGCGCTCGCCTCGGCGGCCGGCCTCGCCGTCGGGACCGGGGTCGCGGCCTTGCTGCAGACGGTCTTCGCCGCCGATGACGCCCCGGCCGCCCCGCTGGTCCTCACCCCGGGCACCGTGCTCACGTCCCTGCTGGTCGGAACCCTCCTGCCCATGGCCGCCGCGTGGCTCCCGATCCGCCGGGCGATGGCGATCCCGCCCGTCGCGGCGCTCGGTGCGGCCGAGCCCGCGGAGCCGGCGCGGACCGGCTCCCTGCGCACCGGCCTCTGCGCCGCGCTGCTGCTCAGCGGTGTCGGCGCCGCCGTCTGCGGTGCCCTCGACCCGGGGCGGGACGCCCGGACCGTCATCGGCGTCGGCGCGGCCCTCGCACTGACCGGCGCGATCGGCCTGATCCCCTTGCTGGCCCGGCCGTTCGTGGCCCTCGTACTGCCTCTGCTGACCCGCCTCCACCCGGTGCACGGCACCCTCGCGGCCCGCAACACCGTGCGCGACCCCCGGCGTACGGGTGCCACGGCGGCGGCGCTCGCCATCGCGCTCACCCTCGCCTCGGGCCTGTCCGTCCTCGGCGCCTCCGCCACCCGGTACCTCGACCGCGCGACCACCCACGACTTCACCGCCGACTACCTGGTGAAGCCCGCCGAGGGCGGCATGCGGATGACCCCGGAGACCGCGGCGCCCCTCAAGAAGCTCCCGGGCGCCCGGTTCAGCCAGCTCGACCAGTCCACCGACTACCGACTGGGCGGTGTCTCCTCCGTCCTGACGGGCGTGGACCCGGCCACCATCGGCGGGCTCCTGCGGTACGACGTGGTCGAGGGTTCCCTGGACTCGCTCGCCGAGGGCCGGATCGCCGTGGCCGACTTCAAGGCCGGTCCGGCCGGCTGGCACGTCGGCCAGACCCTCCCCCTGGAGCGGGACGGCCGGCGCGGCAGCGTCACCATCGGCGCCGTGTACCGGGCGGACGAGCAGAGCAACCTGCTGCCCAGCATCACCGCACCCGACTCCCTCGTGGGCCGGTACGACTCCGCCCCGAGCACCGCCGGCGTCCTCGTCGCCACGCCCGGCGGAGCGGGCCGGGCGTCACTGGGCGAGGTCACCCGCGCCCTCGGCGACAACCCCGCCCTGGCCGTCCTCGACCGTGACGGCATCCGCGCCCAGGACAGCGGGGACATCGGCGACCAGCTCAACGTGTTCTACGCGCTGCTGAGCATGGCCCTGGCGATCGCCGCGCTGGGCATCGCGAACACCCTCGCGATGTCCGTCCTCGAACGTCACAAGGAGATCGGCACGCTGCGCGCCCTCGGCGTGGACCGCTCCGGGGTGAGCCTCATGATCCGCCTGGAAGCCCTGCTCCTCGGCGGACTCGGCGCGACGCTCGGCACGGCCCTGGGCGTCTTCCTGGGGTGGGCGCTCGGGCGCACGCTCCAGGAGAGCGTGGCGGGCTACACGCTGGTCCTCCCCTGGGGGCGCCTCGCCGTCGGCGTGCTCATCGCGCTGGCGGGCGCGCTGCTCGCCTCGCTCTGGCCGGCCCGCAGGGCCGCCCGGATCGACATTCCGGCCGCGACGGCGGCGCAGTGACCTTCGAGCGCCGGCGGCGGTGCTCCGGATGCCCTGCATTGGAGTGACATGCCGTATCCCGTGCCCCTCCGACGATGTTGAACCGGCCGACGCGCCACCTCATCGGCACGTCTTCCAGTGATCTTGTAGGAGTAGTCATGCGTATGCGCTCTGCCCTGACCGCCTCTGTCCTGGCCGCCGGCATCCTGCTGGGCGGGGCCGGCGCCGCCCTGGCGAACGACGGCGTCGACCTGGAGCAGTTCTCCGGCGGCCACGCCGCGTTCGCGTCCAACTGCTCGTCGGCCGCCGCCATCCCGGCCGCGTTCGGCCCCGTCTACACCGCCTCCTGCGCCAAGGAGGGCGAGAAGGAGTGGGCCGACTTCGCCCACCTCGGCGCCCACTGACACGCCGGCACCACCGCGGGGGCGGCCGACCACCACGTCGGCCGCCCCTGCGGCGTGCGGGCCCGGCGACCCCTCGGTGGTCTACGGCCCTTCGGACGCCGGTGCGTGCCGCGCGAGGGTGCGGCGCAGCCAGCGGGTCCTGGCCTCGCGGGCGTCGCGGCTGAGGGCCGCCCGGGGTGCGAGGGTGTCGAAGCCGTGGAAGGCCCCCGGCCACACGTGCAGTTCGGCCTCGCCGCCGGCCTGCCAGATCGCGTTGGCGTAGGCCACGTCCTCGTCCCTGAAGGTCTCGGCCGAGCCGACCTCGACATAGGCCGGCGGCAGCCCGGAGAGGTCCGTGGCCCGGCCGGGAGCGGCGTAGGGCGGCAGGTCGGCGGCCCCCTGCCGGTCGCCCAGCAGCGCCTGCCAGGCGGTCGTGTTGGAGGTGCGGTCCCAGGTGTCGACGCCGGCCATCTGGTGGCCGGAGAAGGTCCGGTCGCGGTCGTCGAGCATGGGGCACAGGAGCAGTTGCCCGATCGGGGCGGGTCCGCCCCGGTCCCGGGTGAGGAGGGCGAGCGCCGCGGCGAGTCCGCCCCCGGCGCTCTTCCCCCCGATCACGATGCGGTCGGCGTCGATGCCCAGCCCGGCGGCGTGCGCGGCCGCCCAGACGAGCCCGGCGTAGCAGTCCTCCAGCGGTGCGGGGTAGCGCGCCCGCGGCGCGAGCCGGTACTCGACCGAGATGACGGCCAGCCCCAGCGGGAGGGCCCACGCGCGCAGCAGTTGCGGGAGCACGGACCACGCGTTGCCCATGATCATGCCGCCGCCGTGCATGTAGTACAGCAGGGGCAGGGGGCCCGCGGTCCCGGCCGGCCGGGCGCTCACGAGCGTCACGTCGGGCTCGCCCGCCGCTCCCGGCACGCGCAGTTCGTCCACCTCGAAGCGGCCGTCGGCCCGCAGGTCCCGCAGCGACGGCCTGGGCCGGACGGCGGCGTCGCGTTCCTGCCGGGCCACCAGGTTCCCGGGGGTGAACGGCTCCCGCACGGCGTCCCCCAACGCGGCGAGGGCGCTGCCCAGTTCCGGGTCGAAGGGGGGCGCGGCCGGACCCGGACCCGGTCCGGGCTCGTACGGCCCGCCGACGGCGCTCACGACGCGCCCTGCCGTCCCGCGGGGGAACCGGCGCACTCCAGGAGGCGGCCGTCGACGGTCCCGACGAGCAGGTGGCCCCGCGGTGCCACGACGAGGGACAGGGCCACGGTGGGCACACCGTCGACCTCCAGCTCCCGGCGCCACCGCACGGAGCCGTCCTCGGCGTCCAGTGCCACCAGGGTGCCGGAGTTGTAGGCCACGTAGACCGTCTCCCCGTCGGTGTCGAGCGCGGTCGCGGGGCTGTCGGTGCGGTACTGCCACCGCACGTCTCCGTTCAGCGTCCGCCGTACGACGTAGGCCCCTCCGGGTTGCGGACCGCGGCCGTCGTGGACCTGCCCCGCGTACACCAGCGACGGTCCGATCTCGGCCGCCGGGCCGCCGAAGTGGTGTTCCCGCGGCTCCCAGGAGTGCGGGAAGAGCCGGCGCGGTGTTCCGTCGGCGCTCACCGCCACGACCCACTTGTCCCGGTGCGGTTCGTCCGGGTCCGTTCCCACCAGGGCGTACGTGCCGCTCGCGCGACGGACCGGGAACGGATGGTTGAACACGTCGAACCCGCCGGCCTCCGGCCCGGCCACCGGACCGGCCCGATCCAGCATCACCAGCCGTGCGGGGGGCTCGCGGGGCCCGTCCACCGTCCGCAGGACCATCCGGGAGCCCCCCGCGAGCAGCACCGCGGGCGCGTCAGGGAGCACCGATTCCAGTACCTGGCCCGTGTCCAGGGCGATGCGGGTGATCCGGGCGGTCCCCGGGGACGGCTGCTGCCCGCGTCCCGCGCGCAGGTGGCCGCGTTCCACGTTGGTCCACAGGGAGGTGCCGTCGGAGTCCGGGAGGAGCTGGCGCCCGCCCGCCTCGTCCTCGACCGTCCATTGCCGTTCCCCCGACGCAAGCCACGACTCCGCGCGGACCCCGTCCAGGGCCGCCAGCGCGCGGCCGTCCTCCAGGGCTTCGACGGCCCACACCCGGCGGCGTACGGACCAGGTCCGGCCGGTCGCCGCCGCGAGGTCCGTCAGGAGCCCCCGGGCCTCCGCGCCGCGATCGGTCCGGGCGGCCGGCTCCGCGGGGGCGTCCAGCTCCTCGGAGTCGATCGACCCCTTCCCCACCGCGCCCCAGTCGGCGCGGTCGACCACGGCCACGTGCCCCTGCTCGTGCGCGAGGGGGTTCTCCCAGTCGTCGTGGGGTGCCACCACCAGGCGCAGCGCCGTCCCGCTCAGCCACTTCACGCCGAGCACTTCCCGCCGGTCGCACAGGGCGGACACCACGTCGCCGGTGTCGGTGTCGAGGAGCAGCAGTTCGCCCTCGAAGGAGTAGCCGCCGTCGTAACGTCCCGTTCCGACGGCCAGGAGGGGGAGGACGGGGTGGAAGGCGAGCGAGCGCACGGGGTAGCGGGACCGGGCGAGGTGCCGGCACCTCAGGCCATCCCGCTCGTAGACCCCGACCCTGTGCCCCGTCCAGCCGAAGTCCGCGGTCGCGCCGCCGCTCCACTGGACGGAGCCCACGTCCCCGCCGACGGCGACCAGCCGCGAGGTCTCGTCGACCAGGGCCAGGGCCGGTTCTCCGATCTCGGCGAACGGACGGTCGCCGAGGACTCGGCGGACGAACGGCTCAAGGGTCATGCAGGATCCTCCCCGGGGTGGCGCGTGGTCGTCCATGATCCCCGCGGCCGGGGCGGACCGCCAACGGTTTCCGCCGGTGAGGGGCGGTCAGTTGCCGAGCCTGCGTTTCAGTTCGGCCTTGTCCATGGTGGAACGGCCGTGCAGGTTGCGGCGCTTGGCCTCCGCGTAGAGCTGGTCGTACGTCGGCCCCCGCGCGCCGCTGTGGGAGTGCTGCCCGCCGCGCTTGGCCGAGGACATGTCCCGGAGCGACAGTTCACCGGCCGTCTTCGACTCCCCGGCGCGTGCCCGTTCCTTGTTGACCGTGCGGGCGGCGATCTCCTTGGCGCGTTCGGTGCTCTCGCCGCGCTTCTCCGCGCTCTCCTTGATGTGCTCGTACTGGCGTTCGCGCTTGGGACTGGAACCACGGGGCATGGTCGCTCCTCGGACCGGAGGGACAACGTCGGCGGGGCCGTTCCGTGGCCCCCGACGGCGACGGCGACGCGGACGCGTCGGCCGCCGCCGGCGTGCCCGGCGCCTACCCGCGGCCCCGCACCGCATGCCTCGACGGGATCCGCAGGTTTGCGGGCGCCGCCACCGAGCAGCCGCTCTGTATGGCGCAGACAACCGGCGGCAAGCCGCAGGCAGGGCCGGGAACCGGTGCGGGCCGCGACACGGAGGCGGCCGGGCCGGCGGATGGGACGGCAACGGCGGGCACGCCCGGGACCGCCGGGACGCCTGAACCCGTCGCGCCCACGGACGCGGCCGGCCGGGACGGCGAGACGCGCCGCACCGTGTGGGTCGCCCTCGCCGCCAATCTCGTCATCTGCCTGGCCAAGGCCGTCGCCGGTGTCGTCTCGGGCTCCCCGGCGCTGCTGTCGGAGGCGGCCCACTCGATCGCGGACAGCCTCAACGAGGTCTTCCTGCTGGCCTCCCTGCGGCGCAGCAGACGCCCCGCGGACGCGCGTCATCCCTTCGGCTACGGCATGGAGCGGTTCTTCTGGTCCCTGCTCGCCGCCGTCGGCATCTTCGTCACGGGCGGCTGCTTCTCGGTGTTCCAGGGCGTCCAGGCCTTCCGCTCGGGAGGTTCCGAGTCGCACGACGGCTACGTCATTGGTCTGCTCGTGCTGCTCCTCGCCCTCGCCGCCGAAGGGGCCTCCCTCGCCCGGGCGCTGCTCCAGGTCCGCCGGTCCGCGCGGGCCCGGGGGCGCGGGGTGGCGGCCGAGATCCGGGCGGGCCGCGATCCCGCCCTGCGGACCGTGCTGGCCGAGGACGGAACCGCCTGCGTCGGTGTCCTCCTGGCCATCGCCGGCATCACCCTGCACCTGGTGACCGGGAACATCGCGTACGAGGCGGGCGCGTCCGTCCTGATCGGCGTCCTGCTCGTCTACGTCGCCTACGCCCTGGGCCGGGCCGCCCGCGTACAGCTGGTCGGCGAGGCCGCCGACCCCGCAGTCCAGCGGCAGGTGCGCGAGTTCCTGGTGCGGCAGCCGGAGATCGACTCCGTCACCGCCATGCTCACCATGCGGTTGGGGCCGGACTCCGTCCTGCTGGCCGCACGGATCGATCTGACGCCGGGGTACGACAGCGAGACCGTCGAGGACGCGATGGTACGGATCCGGTGCGAGGCGCGCGGTCGCTGGCCCGAGCTGGACCAGATGTTCCTGGACGTCACCGACGCGGCTGCCGCGCGCGGGCGCGCTCAGCGCTCTGACGTGTAGCGGATCCGCGCCCACAGCGGCAGCACGAACCAGCACAGCAGGTACCAGGTCAACACCCCGCCCACGATCCAGGGCACGAGCGCGTTGTGGGTGGCGACCCGCAGGACGAGCAGGAGCGCCGAGGTGCAGGTGGCCAGGAGCAGGACGAGGCCCGTGGAGATCAGGCGCGCGGCCCACACGACCGCCTCGGGTTTGATCCGCCGGCCAGTGACGAGGCGGTGGAAGGCCACCGGGCCGATGAGCGCGCCGGTCGCCAGCGAGCCCAGGACCACGGTGACGATGTAGATCGCTTTCTCGGCCGGCGCGAGCCCCGCGAAGACGGGCGTGAAGGCGACCGTGAGCAGGAAGCCGAAGAGGATCTGGACGCCGGTCTGGGCGACGCGGATCTCCTGGAGGAGGTCCTGCCACTGCCGGTCCGCGCGCTCCTCCACGGTCTCGTTCCGCCCGGCCCTGGTGTCGTGGGGCATGACGCCTCCCTCGGACGCCCGTCGCTGCGCGCATACCCCGCAGCCCGCGCCCCATGCCGGGGCCCCGGGACCGGGCCGGCCGCGGTCGTCGGGACGGTGACACGAGCCCCGCGTCGTAGGCGGCGATGACGAGTGCGACGCGGCCGCCGCGGTCGTCGGTGCGCGCCGCTCACCCGAGGCGGGGTTGTGGGACGCGTACGGACGCCATGCCCGCCGCCGTGGCGGCCTGGATCCCCAGGTCGGTGTCCTCGAAGACCAGGCAGTGCTCCGGCGGGACGCCGAGGTGACCGGCCGCCCTGAGGAACGCCTCGGGGTCGGGCTTGGCCCTCCTGTAGTCACCGGCGCACACCAGCACGTCGAACGAGTCGAGGAGGCCGAGGACGGTCAGCGACGCCGTGACGGAGTCGCGGGTGCTGCCGGACACCACGGCCGTCGGTATGCGTCCGCGGGAGTCCTCGATGTGCGCCAGGATTCCCGGGACGGCCGTGAGCTGGGGCAGGAGTTCCCGGTAGAGGTGCTCCCGGCGGTCCGCGACGGCTCCGACCGGCATGGACAGCCCTTGGGCCTCGTTGAGCGAGGCGATGATCTCCGCTACCGGCCGGCCTCCCCAGGCATAGAAGAGGTCCTCCGGGAACGTGCAGTTCCACTCGCCGAGGGCTTGGGTCCAGGCCCGGTAGTGCAGGGGCATGGAGTCGGCGATGGTGCCGTCGCAGTCGAACAGGTAGGCGCGGAACTCGCCGGGCGGCAGGGAGATGATCATCCGTTCAGCATAGAGCGCCCGGGGCGGGACCGGGCCGGCCTACAGGCCGGTCCGGACCGCGTACCGCGCGGCCCCCGCGGCCGTGGTGCCCGCCCAGCCGACGTAGCCGTCGGGCCGGACGAGGAAGAGGCCGTCCCCGTACGCCGCCTGCGACGGCGCCCGCACCGTGCGGACGGTGGGCAGCGCCGGCAGGGCGGCCCCCGGCGCGGTACCCACGGCCAGCAGGGTCCAGTGCGGGCCCCGGAACGCGCCGAAGAGCCGTCCGCCGTCGCCCGCTTCGCCGTCCGGCGCGCGGTCGCCCGCGCGCACCGCGTCCTCGGGCAGGTCCGTACGGGTCTCCACCGCGAGGGAGGACTCCCGGTAGCCCAGGCCCAGTTGACGCGTGGCCGCACCGCGCCGGGCCTCTCCCCGGTGGATCCGGGTGGACAGGCCGAGCATCTCGGCGGCGACGGGCCGCCGTTCCTCCTCGTAGGTGTCCAGGAGGGACTCGGGCGCGCGCCCGCCCAGTACCGCGCCGAGCTTCCAGCCCAGGTTGTACGCGTCCTGGACGCTGGTGTTGAGCCCCTGGCCGCCCGCGGGCGAGTGGACGTGAGCGGCGTCCCCGGCCAGGAAGATCCGCCCCTGCCGGAAGGAGTCGGCCAGTGCGGCGCGCGGCCGGAAGTCCGAGGCCCAGCGCACCTGCGTCACGGCTTCGGGGGCGAGGTGCGAGCGTGCGGCGACGACGGCCCGGATCCCCTCGAGGGAGAGGTCGATGTCCGCGCCTTCCGGGAACTGGGCCGTGAGCTGGAAGTCCCGCGTCCCGGCGAGCGGGCAGAGCGCGAGGTACCCGCCTTCGCCGGCGGCGGGCGGGAAGACGTGCCAGTTCTCGCGGTCGAGGCCGTCGACACGGACGTCGGCGACCAGGACCGGGTTCGGGTCCACGGTCTCGCCGGCCATGCCGATGCCGAGCGCCCGCCGCACGGTGGAGCGGCCGCCGTCGGCGGCGACGGCGTAGCGGGCGCGCAGCGGCGGGCCCGAGGCGAACTGCGCCGTCACCCCCTGCGCGTCCTGGGTGATGCCCACCAGCTCGCGGCCGAAGGCGACCTCACCGCCCAGTTCCGCGAGGCGGGCGGCGAGGATCTCCTGCGTGCGCCACTGCGGGACCATCCAGGGCTCGCGGTACGGCGAGTCCTCCGTCTCCTCGCTCTCGTCGAACATCCGGTGCTCGCCCTGGCGCACGCCGTCCCGCCAGATCACCGCGACCGGGTACGGACCGCCGGCCGCGCCGACGGCCTCCCCCACGCCCAGGTCGTCGAAGACCTCCCGGGTACGGGGCTGGACGCCCTTGCCGCGCGAACCGGGGAAGAGGCCCTCGGCCCGTTCCACGACGAGGGCCCGCACACCGCGCCGTGCGAGGTCCACGGCGAGGGCGAGGCCGGTGGGACCCGCGCCGATGACCAGTACGTCCTTTACATCCTGCACGTCCTGCACGTCGCATTCGTCCTTGCGCATGACATTCCCCTTAACGCTGTTAAGTTCCGTCTCCGCACAGCATTGCCTTAACGCTGTTAAGCTGTCAAGCGTGACGACCCGGAAAGCTCCCAGACTCGACAAGAAGCAGGTCGTGGAGACCGCGCTGCGGCTCCTCAACGAGACCGGCCTCGACGGCCTCACCCTGCGCGCCATCGCCAAGGAGCTGAACGTCCAGGCACCCGCCCTGTACTGGCACTTCAAGGGCAAGCAGGAGCTGCTCGACGAGATGGCCACGGAGATGTACCGGCGGATGGCCGCGGACGCCGACGCGCGGCTCGCCCCCGGCGCCACGTGGCGGGAGCGTCTCCTGGAGGGCAACCGGAGCCTGCGCGCGGCCCTGCTGGGGTACCGCGACGGCGCGAAGGTCTTCAGCGGTTCCCGCTTCACGGGCACCGAGCACGCGGCCCAGATGGAGGCGAACCTGCGCGCCCTCGTCGACGCCGGCTTCGCCCTTCCCCAGGCGGTCCGCGCCACCTCCACGGCCTACTTCTTCACCCTGGGCTTCGTCACCGAGGAACAGGGCGTGGAACCCCTGCCGGGTCAGCGCCGGGAGGGCTACGACATCGACGAACGCGCCGCCCGGCTGGCCGACTACCCGCTCGCCGCGACCGCCGGCGCCGACCTCTTCCAGGACTACGACGAGGGCTTCGAGGAAGGCCTGGAACTGGTTCTGGCAGGCATCGCGGCCCGCTACGGCGTCGGCTGACCGCGCTCCCCGCGGGTCAGGGGCGGACCTGCGCTCCCCCGGGCGCCTTGACCTTGATCGTCAACCCGGCGACGAGGGCCGCCAGCAGCAGGAATCCGCACGCCCACCAGATGGTGAAGGGGAAGGCGAGCACCTGGTCGTCGACGTGGACGAGGCCGCCGAGCAGCACGGTGCCGAGGGAGACGCCCGTGTGCTGAGCCGCGGCGAGTGCCGCCGAGGCCGCACCGGAGTGCCCCTCGGGGACGGCCTCGGTCATGACGGCGAGAACCGGCACGAGGGCCACGCCGGCGCCGCCGCCGGCGAGGAGCATGCCCGGCAGCACCCAGCCGGCGTACCCCGCGTCGCTCGCCCTGGTGAAGAGGAGCAGACCGAGGGTCGTGGTCAGCAGACCGCCGACGATCAGCACGCGGGGCGCGACGCGGTCCAGGAGGCGGGCGGAGACCTGCGTGGAGCCGAGGGCGACGGCGGCGGCCAGCGGGAGGAGGAGGACCCCGACCATCTCCGGCCGGTAGCCGAGGTAGGGGCCCAGGACGGCCTCGAACACCGGGACGATGACGAGGAGGCCCGCGCCGGCCAGGACCGAGGTCACGAGGCAGCCGGTGCGGCCCGGAGCCCCGAAGAGGTACGGCGGCAGGAGGGGCTCCGGCCTCCGTGTCTGCCGCCTCAGGAAGGCCGCGAGCAGGATGACGCCGAGCACGAGGGAGGCCGTGACGGGGGGCACGAACCCATGGCGGCGGCTCAGTTCGCCGAAGCCGAAAGTGAGACCGCCGAGGCCGCCGGCCCCGAGCAGCGCGCCCGGCACGTCGAGTCGGGTCCCGGGGCGGCCCGGACGGTCCGCCGGCAGGCCGAGCGCGGTGACGGCCGCGATCACGGCGAAGAGCGCGCCCGCGAACGGGGACCAACGCCGCGACACGTCCTCGACGAGCACTCCCACCAGCAGTACCCCGAGGGCGGAGCCGCTGCCGGCGACCGCGGCGTAGATCCCGAGGGCCCGGCGGCGCGCGTTCGGCTCGGTGGAGCCCGCGACCACCAGGGCGAGGGCGGCCGGCAGCAGGAACGCCGCGGCGCCGCCCTGCAGGGCGGCGGAACAGATCAGCACGGCCGGGACACTGGTCAGGCCGCCGAGCACGGCCGCCGTGGCGAACCCGGCCAGGGCTACGAGCATGACCCGTCTGCGGCCCACGAGGTCCACGACGCGTCCGCTGAGCGGGAGCAGCCCCCCGAAAGCGAGGAGGTAGACGCAGAAGAGCACGTACAGGCCGTCGGAGGAGAGGCCCAGGTCGGCCCGGGCCGACCGGAAGACCGCTCCGTCGAGCACCACCACCAGCTGCGCCATGGCGGCCACCACGAGGCTCCGGCGCCGTCCGGCGGGCGGGGGCGGCTGGTCCTGGGCGGTGGCGGCGGGCACGCCCTGCGCCGGGACGCCGACCGGGCCCGGGGCCGGACCGAATCCGGGCGGGGGACCGGCCGGGACCGGGAGGGTCGGGGCGTACGCGGGAGGTGCGTGCGGGGACCGCGCCCGCGGGTCGGGCACGGGCGGCGGTGCGACGGGGGTGACGGCCGGGGCGGCCGGGGCGGTCTCGGCGGCCGGGGCCAGTGTCCCGGCGCGCTGCGCGGGGGCGTAGTCCAGCAACCGGGCGGCATGGCGCCCGAGTTGGGCCAGCACCGGGCCCGGCAGCCACTCCGCCGCCGGGTCCGTCGCCGTGTGGGCGGCCACCTCCGCCGGGGTGGGCCGCCGGGCCGGGTCCTTGTCCAGGCAGGCGCCGACGAGTTCGGCCAGCGGTGGCGGTACGCCGGTCAGGTCCGCCTCCTCCTCGGCCACCCGGAAGAGGTGGACGTTGAGGCCGGTGTCCCTGGCGCCGAACAGGAACCGGCCGGTGGCGGCGTAGACGAGGACGGCGCCCAGGCAGAAGACGTCGCTGGCGGGGGTGAGCGCGAGACCGCGGACCTGTTCCGGCGACATGAAGCCCGGAGATCCGATCAGCATGCCGGTGCGCGTGTGCAGGCTGTCCCCGCCCAGGCTGTCCATCGCGCGGGCGATGCCGAAGTCGATGACGCGGGGGCCGTCGACGGTGACGAGGACGTTGGACGGCTTCAGATCGCGGTGGATCAGGCCCGCCCCGTGCACGGCCCCGAGGGCGAGGGCGAGCCGGTTGGCGAGCACGTGGACCGAGTGTTCGGGCAGCGGCCCGAAGTCCCTGGCGACCACCGTGTGCAGGTCGGGTCCCGGCACGTACTGCGTCGCGACCCAGGGCACGGCGGCCTCGGGATCGGCGTCGAGGACCGCCGCCGTCCAGCTTCCGCCCACCCTGCGCGCCGCCGCCACCTCGCGGGCGAAACGCCGGCGGAACTCCGGGTGCCCGGCGTACTCGGCCTGCACGACCTTGACCGCGACGGTGCGTCCGGCTTCGGAACGCCCGAGGTAGACCAGGCCCATCCCACCCGCGCCCAGCCGGGCGATCAGACGGTACGGACCGATGCGCGCCGGATCTTCGGCGATCAGCTGCTCCACGGAAGTAAGATAGTGCAGCTCTCCAACAAGGGAGGCCCCCTCGGCCACATGTCACGCCCAGGGGGCACGCCGTCAACGGCCCTGCAGCGCCCGGACGTTGTCGCCGAAGGTCCAGTTCCTGGATCCGTCCCAGTTGAGCGACCAGGTCATCAGTCCCTTGAGCCGGCCGCCGTAGGGGTTCCACGCCTGGGAGACCAGGCTCGGCGACATGTAGCCGCCGCCCGCGCCCGGCTGGGCCGGCAGCCCCGGCACCTGCTTGTCGTACGGCACCTTGACGGTGGTGTTCTGGACGACCAGACCGCGGTCGAGACAGTCCGTCTGCGCCCTGAAGCCGGCGACGGTGCCCGCGGAGTAGGAATCCCCGGAGCAGCCGTACATGCTGCCGTTGTAGTACTGCATGTTCAGCCACCACAGCCGGCCGTTGTCCGCGTACTTCTTGACGATCGGGAGGTACGCGCCCCAGATCGAGCCGTAGGCCACGCTGCCGCCGGTGACGTAGGCCGTCTCGGGGGCCATCGTCAGGCCGAAGCCGGCCGGCATCCGGGCCAGAACGCCGTCGATGATGCGGATCAGGTTGGCCTGCGACGCGGACGGCTGGGTGATGGAGCCGGAGCCGACGAGGCCGGTCTCGATGTCGATGTCGATGCCGTCGAAGTTGTACCTCTGCAGGATGGGCACGATCGTCGCCACGAACCGGTCCGCGACGGCACCGGAGCCGAGGTCGATGCCGGCCGCCGCGCCGCCGATGGACATCAGCACGGTGAGGCCGTCCTGTTTGGCCTGGCACATCTCGGCGGGGGTCGGCACCTTCACGGTGCTGTCCATGCCGTCCTCCCACAGCACGGTGCCGTCGGAACGGATGACCGGGAAGGCCGCGTTGACGACGTTGTAGCCGTGGGCGCGGATGCGGGCGTCGGTGATCGGTATCCAGCCCAGGGGCGGGTGGACGCCGTTGGCCGAGCCGTCCCAGTTCTCCCAGTAGCCCTGGAGGACCTTGCCCGCGGGCCTGGGCTTCACCGGGCAGGTGTCGGCCGCGGCGGGCGCGGCGGGTGGCGGTGCCGCTGCGGCGGCGGGTAACTGCGCGAGGAGCGCGGCCGCGAGTCCCGCGCCGAGCAGGCGGATGGTCCGGCGGATCATGGAGTGCTCCCTTCGTGCCGCTTCCGCGCGGGTGCCCGGGGCGCCCGGGGCGGGAGGACGGGGGCTGAGTGGGGGGAGGAGCGGGGCGGGCCGGGGTGCGGAGCGGGCCGGGGTGCGGAGCGGGCCGCGAGGGCGGTCGCCGACGGGATGGGGCCCGGCGGCGGCGTGCGCGGCCCGGTGCGCCACAACGTAAAGTTGGTCCAGACCATCCGTCAAGAGTGTCGGCACCGCCCGGATCCGCCGCGGGGGCCCGGGCGGGCGCGGAGGCGGGGCGGGGAGCGGGCGGTCGCGAAGCGGGGCCCTCCCCCGGACGGCCGGTACCCGCCGGCACGCGCGCCGGCCGGGGCGGCCGTAGCCTGTTGGCCAGCGGCCCTGCGGAGGAAGAGGGAGCATGCGCGAGTTCCTGGTCGAGATCACCACCACCATCCCCGAGGGCACCGACCCGTCCCTCGTGGACGAGCGTCGCGCCGCCGAAGCGGTCCGGGCGCGGGAACTGGCCGCCGCGGGACACCTCGTACGGCTGTGGCGCCCGGTCGGCGAGCTGCGGAGCATCGGTCTGTGGCGGGCCGCCGACGAGGCCGCGCTGCGGGAGGAGGTGCTCGGCACCCTGCCGCTGCGGGCGTGGATGACCCACGTAGTCACCCCCCTTGAGCCCCACCCCAACGACCCCGGCGGGCCCGCGTCCGCGTCGTGACCGCGGGCCCGCCCCCGGGCCGTGGCTCAGGAGGGCCAGACGACCACGCCGTCCCGGACCGTCAGGGGTGTGGGCCGGCGCTCCTCGTGGAAGCGGGTCCAGCCCAGGTCGACGCCGCCGTCGTGGCGGCGGTGGGCGTCGGCCGCCCTGGTGGCGAGCCAGGCGAGGAGCTCACCGGTGCGTTCGAAGCCGTCGGGATGGATCTCCTGGCGGCTGGTCAGAGCCCAGGCGCCGCGTCCGGCGCGCTCCCGGGGGACCAGGAGCGAGACGAGGGCGCCGCCGATCGCGTACGCCTCGCCCCGCTGGGCGAGCAGGGGCTCGGGGTGGTTCTCGACGACGGGCCGCCCCTCGTCGTCCTCCACCACCCAGGGGAACCCGGTCACGATGCGGAGCGCCCGCGGTTCCGGGCCCAGACCGAGGTGCCAGCGGAGTTCGGCGAGTTCGGGTTCCGGCGGGTCGGCGCGCAGGTCCAGCGCCAGCATGAGTTCGAAGACATCGGCCACGTGCGCACACGCTAGCCTCCGCCGGGCGCCCGCGCGGGGCCGCCCCCCGTCGCCGGGGGGCGGGGCTCGGGGGCGCCGTCACGGCTGGGGGGGCCGGGGTGGTCACCTCGTGGCCGCGGGCGTCGATGCCCAGGGCCGGGCAGGACGTGCTCTCCCGCGGGAGCCGGCCGTCCAGGAGGAAGCGCTCGACGTGCCGCTTGACGCAGGCGGAGTGGCGGAACCCGGTGTGCCCCTGGCCCTTGTAGTCGATGACGATCGCCCGGGGGCCGAGCAGCCGGGCCGTCTCCTCGGTCCACGCGTACGGGGTCGCCGGGTCGCCGCGCACGCCGATCAGGAGCATCGGCGGGACGTTCTCCGGCGTCAGGCCCGAGGTGGGGTCGGTGGGGGTGGGCCAGCCGTGGCAGTAGGCGATCTCGCTCAGCTCGCCCGGCCCGAAGATCCTGGAGGCTTCGAGGAACCGCGGCCGGAGCTCGTCCAGTTGCCGCTGGAGGGCCCGAGGGTCCCCGCCGGCTCCGCGGTCGGGATAGTCCGCGCAGCTCACGGCTGCCCAGGCGGCGCCCTCGTTGTCCTTCTCGGGCTGGGCGGCCTCCAGCAGCCCCGCGGGGTCACGGTGCCGTACGAGGGTGCCCAGGCCGCGCTCCAGGTCGGGCCAGTCCCAGGGCGAGTAGAGGTCGTTCTCGATCGCCAGCGCCAGGTCCGCGCCGGTGAACCTGCCACCGCCCGGCACCGGGAGCGGGTTCGCGTCGAGCCGCGCGACGAGTTCCCCGGTCCGCCGGTTCGCCCGGGCCCGGTCGACGCCCTCGTACACGCAGCCCGGCTGCCGGGCGCACCAGTCGAGGAAGGCGTCGTAGGCGATCTGCTGGCCGCGCGCCGTCTCCAGTTCCTGGTCGGCGAGGGGCTCGGAGAGGGTGTCGACCCCGTCGAGCACCATGCGGCCGGCGCGCTCGGGGAACCGGGCGGCGTACACGGCGCCCAGCCTGGTCCCGTAGGACCAGCCCAGGTAGTCGAGCTTGCGCTCGCCGAGGGCCTGGCGGAGCACGTCCATGTCCCGGGCGACGTTGACGGTGCCGACGTGGGGCAGGACGGGCCCCGAGTGGGCTCTGCAGGAGCGTACGGCGGCGTCCGAGGCGCGCAGCAGGGCCGCCGCGTCCATCGACTCGGTGCGCCGCACGGGCAGCGCGCCGGCACAGCTGATCGGGGCGGAGCCGCCGACGCCGCGGGGGTCGAAGGTCACCAGGTCGTAGGAGGCGGCGAGGTTCCGGTAGCGCAGCGCCCGCTCGGGCTCCGTGAGCCCCTTCGCGAGGGAGGGCAGGCCGGCGCCTCCCGGACCTCCGTAGTTGAGCACCAGGGAGCCCAGGCGGTGCCGCCCGGTGGCGGGGCGGCGCGCCACGGCGAGGGCCACGGTGCCCTTCGCCGGGTCGGTGTAGTCGAGCGGGACGTCGAGGTGGCCGCACCGCATGGACGCCGGGTAGCCGGAGGGGCAGCGGCCCCAGTCGATCCGCTGCCGGTAGAAGCGGGCGAGCTTCGGGTCCTGTGGATCCGGCGCGGTGGTGCCGTCTCCGACCGGCGCGAGGGCCGTCGCGACGAGTGCCGCCGCGGCGCACAGCAGTGACGCGCGGTACATGGCGCCTCCGGTGGGGTGGCGGAGCGGGGACGGGCGGGGCGCCCGCTCCCCTGTCCCGGCGGGCCGGCACCCCCCGTGCTCCCCCGCCCGGCCGCGGATGATCACTGGTGGGTCCAGCGTAGCGCCGTCGGCCGCGTCACGCCGGTCACGGGGACGCATGTACGAGTGGCCGGCGCGCCCAGGGCTCCGACCAGGCACGCAGGGACCCGGGAGGGCCCCGGCGGACCGGTTCCGGAAAGTCCACCCCGACGCCGCGTTGCATGACCATGCGAGGTGCTGCATAATCTTCCTATGTCTAAAGTCCTCACGTCCCTTCCCGCCGGCGAGCGCGTCGGCATCGCCTTCTCCGGCGGGCTCGACACCTCGGTCGCCGTCGCCTGGATGCGCGACAAGGGCGCCGTCCCCTGCACGTACACCGCCGACATCGGCCAGTACGACGAGCCCGACATCGCCTCCGTGCCCAGCCGCGCCTCCGCGTACGGCGCCGAGATCACCCGGCTCGTCGACTGCCGTGCCGCCCTCGTCGAGGAAGGCCTGGCGGCGCTCGCGTGCGGCGCGTTCCACATCCGGTCGGGCGGGCGCCCGTACTTCAACACCACGCCGCTGGGACGTGCCGTGACCGGCACGCTGCTGGTGCGCGCGATGCTCGAGGACGGGGTGCAGATCTGGGGCGACGGCTCCACCTTCAAGGGCAACGACATCGAGCGGTTCTACCGGTACGGGCTGCTCGCCAACCCGCACCTGCGGATCTACAAGCCCTGGCTGGACGCCGACTTCGTCACCGAGCTCGGCGGCCGCAAGGAGATGTCCGAGTGGCTGCTCGCGCACGGGCTGCCCTACCGGGACTCGACGGAGAAGGCGTACTCCACGGACGCCAACATCTGGGGCGCCACCCACGAGGCCAAGACGCTGGAGCACCTCGACACCGGCATCGAGACCGTCGACCCGATCATGGGCGTGCGGTTCTGGGACCCGTCGGTGGAGATCGCCACGGAGGACGTGACGGTCGGCTTCGAGCAGGGCCGCCCGGTCACCATCAACGGCAAGGAGTTCGCCTCCGCCGTCGACCTCGTGATGGAGGCCAACGCGATCGGCGGCCGGCACGGTCTGGGCATGTCCGACCAGATCGAGAACCGGATCATCGAGGCCAAGAGCCGCGGCATCTACGAGGCGCCCGGTATGGCGCTGCTGCACATCGTCTACGAGCGCCTCGTCAACGCGATCCACAACGAGGACACCCTGGCCGCGTACCACAACGAGGGCCGGCGCCTCGGCCGCCTCATGTACGAGGGCCGCTGGCTGGACCCGCAGGCGCTGATGATCCGCGAGTCGCTGCAACGCTGGGTCGGCACGGCCGTCACCGGCGAGGTGACGCTGCGGCTGCGTCGCGGCGAGGACTACTCGATCCTGGACACCACGGGCCCGGCGTTCAGCTACCACCCGGACAAGCTCTCCATGGAGCGGACCGAGGACTCGGCGTTCGGCCCGGTGGACCGGATCGGTCAGCTCACCATGCGCAACCTCGACATCGCTGACTCCCGCGCCCGCCTGGAGCAGTACGTGGGGCTCGGCCTGGTCGGCACTCCCCACCCGACCCCGATCGGTGCCGCGCAGGCGGCCGCGACCGGGCTGATCGGCGCCATGGACGAGGGCGGCGCCGAGGCGATCGCCTCCCGTGGCGAGGCCACCGACGAGGAGACGATGCTGGACCGCGCCGCGATGGAGTCCGGCACGGACTGACGGACGGACCGACCGTCGTACGCGCGTCGGCGGCCGCTGCCCCGGTGGACTTCGTTCCGCCGGGGCGGCGGCCGTTCCGCGTCCGTCTCAGGGCGGCACGAACCGCTGGATGGCGACCATGGCCGCGTCGTCCCCCAGGACGCCGCCGGCCGCGTGGCCGAGCAGGTCGGCGCGCAGGTACTCCAGCAGGGCGTGCGGGTCCGCCCCGGTCCAGGCCGCGGCCCGCTCCGTCAGCGGGTAGAACGTCCCGTCCCGGTCGCGGGCCTCCATGACCCCGTCCGTGTAGAGCAGGACGATGTCCCCGGGCGCCAGGGGGAAGGTCTGCGCGGTGGCCCGCGCGTCCACCAGCCCGGCCAGGCCCAGGGGCGGTGCCGGATGGTCCACCTCCAGCGCGGTGACCCGGGGACCGCGGAACAGCAGCGGTGGCGGATGGCCGCAGTTGATGAGGTGCAGGGCCCGCTCCTGGTCGGGGAGTTCCAGGACGGCGGCGGTGACGAACCCCTCGCCCAGGTCGTCCGGAGAGCCGTCGGGCACCCGTGACCCGTCCGGGCCCGGGGCCACGGATCCGTCCAGGTAGGCGACCAGCCCCGCCAGGTCGGCCTCCTGGTGGGCGGAGGCGCGGAACGCGCCGAGGACGAGGGCCGCGTCCCCGACCGCTTCCAGCCCCTTGCCCCGGACGTCACCGATGATCAGTCGCGTTCCGCGGGCCGTGCGGGCGACGGCGTACAGGTCTCCCCCGATCTGGGCCTCGGCCTCGGCGGCGAGGTAGACGGATGCCAGGCGCAGCGGGCCGATCCGCTCCGGGAGCGGCCGCAGCACCACCTGCTGCGCGGTCTCGGCGACCGAGCGCAATTGGGTCAGCTCCTTCTCGTGGACTTCGCGCAGGTGGGCGAAGAGCGTCACGATCACGGAGATGAGGATGAGGGCGATGATCTGGAAGGTGTGGTTCAGGTCGGTCAGGCTGCTGCGCACCGTCGCCGTCACCGCCTGGGCGACGACGGCGACGGCTCCGACGGCCGCGGTGGTCCAGGGGCCGGCGAACGACGCGGTGACGGCCGGGGCGGCCACCAGGAAGGGCCCGAGGTGCACCTCGGGCGGGGCCAGGATGTCGACCACGGTCACGATGGTGATCAGCGCGAGCGGGACCGCCAGGAGCGCGTGGCCCTGCTCCCCTGCCGGATGACTGCTCGCACGCGGGCGCCCAAGGTCCATCCCTCCTGCATACACCGCCCCGGCCGGGGGCCGCGTGGCACTTCTGGAGTCCGCGCCGGGGAGCCCGCCCTTTGGGTCAGCCGCGCCCGGCCCCCGGCGGCCGGGCGGCGGGCCGCGCGGCCGGGTCCTCGTCCGGGACCCAGTTCCCGTGGAGGCCGAGGGGCACGCGTACGGGCAGGTGGACGCGGGCGAGCGGTTCCCCGGTGAAGTCCCGGGCGGAGAGGATGACCAGATCGGCGGCGCCGCGCTCCGGGCTGTGGACGTACGCCATCACGTAACCGTCGTCCTCGGCCCCGGGCGTCTCGGCGGAGACGAACACGCCTTCGCCGACGGCGGCGAAGCGTCCGAACTCGTGCGCCTCGGTGGTGCCGCGGGACAGGTCGTGTTTGAGGAGCGCGTTGCTGAAGCCCGCGTCGGGTCGCCGGTCCCCGGGGCCGGCCGGCGGGGCGTACAGCTCGACCGCGGCGGCGTAGCCGTACCGGTACGGGAGCCCGGTGTAGCGGGAGTTGACGCGGGGGAACTCCTGGGTGCGGTCGTCCAGCCGCTCCTCGCGGACCGTCCCGGCGGCGAGGTCGATGGTCCAGCGGTAGAGGGTGGGGCGGCTGGTGCCGAAGTCGCGGATGTCGAAGCCCTCGGGGTGGCGGACGAGGTCGACGACGACGTCCGTGCCGTTCTCGTGGGCGTTGAGGGTGTGGCCGACCAGGCTCGGGGCCACGGGGAACCAGCGCACCGGGCCGCCCTCGCGGGGCATCACGCCCACGCGTGCCGGATGGGTGTCGTCCCAGCGGAAGGGGACTCCGGTGGCGAGGTGGGCCGCGCTGAAGACCACGGGGCCGTCGAAGAGGATCACGTGGCGGTCGGTGAGCGCGAAGTCGTGCATGTAGGGGCGGCCGGGGGTGTGCACGGTGGTGGCGCGCAGCACGGTGCCGGTGTCGTCCATCACGATGTGCTGGACGTGTTCGGAGCCGTAGCGGAAGGCGAGCGAGTGGAGCTCGCGGGTGCGGGGGTCGAAGAGGGAGTGGGCGTTGGCGTTGTAGCCCTCGGGGGTCGCGCCGAGGTCGCAGGGGCCGAGCGTGTCCAGGTCGTAGGTGAGTTCGTACGGGCGTAACCCTCCCTCGATGAGAGCGAACGTGCGGCCGGCCAGGCCTGCCACCTGGACGTTCGGGGCGAAGTCCGTCCGCGGGTCGACGGGGGCGCCGCGGCGCGGTTCGCCGAGCCGGTCGGCGACGGAGGAGGAGCGGACCCAGCGGTTGCGGTACCACTCGGCGCGGCCGTCGCGGATGCGGACGCCGTGGACCATGCCTTCGCCGAGGGTCCACAGGTGCGCGGCGGCGTCCTCGATGCCCAGCGGGTTGGGGCCGGTGCGCAGGTAGCGGCCGCTGAGGTGGCCGGGTATCCGGCCGGTGACGGGCAGGTCGTGGGCCGTGGTCTCCTCGGTGACGGGTGCGAAGTTCCCCGAGAGGTAGCGGTTGGTCGTCGTACGCGTCGTCGGGGGTGTCATCGGGGGGTCCGTTCCGGGTCGCTGGACGGGGCCGGCGTGGCCAGGAAGGCCTGGCCGAGCGCGGTCATGAGGGTGGTGTAGCGGCGGGCCGCGGTGTCGGGCGGGAAGTGGCCGGCGAGTTCGAGGCTCACCGCGCCGTGCGCGGCGGCCCAGAACAGCTTCGAGATCTCGTGGGCGTCGCCGTCCGGCCGGAACACCCCGGAGCCGATGCAGGCGGCGACGGCCGCGGCCGAGGCGTCGAAGGCGGTCTCGGCGACGGCGAGGGCCTCGGCACCGGGGGTGTAGTGGGGGATGGCCCCTTCGAACATGACGCGGTAGTAGGCCGGTTCGGCCAGCGCGTGCTCCCGGTAGGCCGTGCCGAGGCTGCTCAGGTGGGCCAACGGGTCGTCGGTCGGCGGGACTTGTTCCTGGGCCCGGCGCAGCCGTGCGAAGCCCTCCCGGTACAGGGCGTCGGCCAGGCCCTCCTTTCCGCCGAACACGGTGTAGAGGACCTTGGTCGAGGTGCCGATCTCGGTGGCGATCCGCCGGACGGTCAGGGCGGCGGCCCCCTCCTCGACCAGCAGCCCGATGGCGCGGTCGAGAACGGCGGTCCGCGCGGCTTCCTGACCGGCCCGCAGGGCGTCTTGGTAGAGCGTGATCATGGGTAACAACATAACCCAGAGGTAACGTTGTTACCACCCTTCTCCCGGTTCCGCGCGGCGCCTACGGACGGGCCGTCACCACCCGGCCCAGGTCCAGCAGGCTCAGGCCGAACATCAGGACGCCCAGGGGGACGTGGACCGACGGAACGTGCGCGATGCCGAGCACCACCTGCACCGAGGCCAGGACGAGGAATCCGGACGCGTGCAGGACGGGGCGCAAGGGACCGCCGCCGGGCCGCCAGGCCAGGATCGCGGCGAGCAGGTACAGCATCGACGCGCCGTACATCACGCGCGCTCCGACGCCGTGCAGCAGCTCGCCGTGCGACGAGGCGAGCAACAGCCCGGCGGTGGCAGCCTGGAAGAAGACGGCCGCGGTCTGCAGCGCGATCGCCGTCCGCACGAACGTGAGGCCGCGTCGTCCTGTCGTCATCTGTGTGGCCATGGCCCGGTCCCCTCGTCGATCCCTCGTCGGTGTCCGAGAGTCCGACGAGGCAGGCCCCGGAAATGTGAGGCCCGGTGGCCGCTTCCGCGCAATGTGCCGGTCCCGTGCCGTCCTTTCTTAGCGGCACGTTAGATCTGCGGGCCGGGCGTTGTACGGGGGCGGCCGCGGACGCATGCTCTGGGCACTCCCCACCGCCGGGGCCCCTCCCCCGTCCCCTCGCGGGGACCTCCGACTGGAGGCGTCATGCCCTCGTCCACCGCAGTCCCCGCACCGCCCCCGCCGCTGCCGCAGGGCGCCGACCTCCGCAGGAAGCGGCGCACGGCCCTGATCGGCGGTTCGCTCGGCAACCTCGTCGAGTGGTACGACTGGTTCGTCTACGCCAGCTTCGCGATCTACTTCGCCGACTCCTTCTTCCCCGGCGACAACCCGACCACGCAGCTGATGAACACGGCCGGGATCTTCGCCGTCGGCTTCCTCATGCGCCCCGTCGGCGGGTGGATCCTCGGCCGCGCCGCCGACCGGCGCGGGCGCAAGAGCGCGCTCACGCTCACCGTCACCATGATGTCGGTGGCCGCCCTGCTCATCGCCGTCGCCCCGACCTACGGACAGGCCGGCTACTTCGGCGCCCTGGTGCTCCTGCTCGCGCGCCTGCTCCAGGGCATGAGCATCGGCGGCGAGTACGCCGCCAGCGCCACCTACCTCACCGAGGTCTCCGCCCGGAACCGGCGCGGCCTGGGCTCCTCGTTCCAGTACGTGTCGATGACCTGCGGCCAGCTGCTCGGACTGGGCATCCTCATCACGATGCAGCACACGCTGACCACCGCCCAGTTGGAGAGCTGGGGGTGGCGGATCCCCTTCGTCCTCGGCGCCCTGTTCGCGGTCGTCGTCTTCTGGCTGCGGCGGCGTCTCCAGGAGACCGACGCCTTCGCCGAGCAGGCGTCGCAGGGGGACGACGCCGGCGACGACGACAGCACGCGGGGCACACTCAAGGTCCTGTGGCAGCACCGGCGGCAGGCCGGACTGGTCATGGCACTCACCCTCGGCGGGACCGTGGCCTACTACACGTACACCACCTACCTCACCAAGTACCTGGTCGGCAGCGCCGGCATGGCGAAGACGACCGCCACCCTCGTCAGCTTCACCGCGCTCACCCTCTTCGCGGCACTGCAGCCCTTCGCCGGAATGCTGTCCGACCGGATCGGACGGCGCCCCCTGCTGATCACCTTCGCCGTGGGCTGCACCTTCGGCACGTACCCGATCATGACGGCCCTCGGCTCGGCGTCCTCGTACTGGTCCGCCCTGGGTCTGTCCCTCCTGGCGCTGGTGATCGTCACCGGCTACACCTCCATCAACGCCGCGGTCAAGGCCGAGCTGTTCCCGACCCGGGTCCGGGCCCTCGGTGTGGCGTTGCCGTACGCCATCGCCAACGCGCTCTTCGGCGGCACGGCCGAGTACGTGGCGCTGTGGTTCAAGAGCGGCGGCCACGAGAAGCTGTTCTTCTGGTACGTCTCCGGGTGCGCGCTGGTCTCCCTGGTGACCTACCTCCTGATGCCCGACACCCGCGATGCCGCACTCAGCCGCGCCGAGGCCGAAGCCGATGGCGATACCGGTGCCGGTGCCCGGCCGGGCACCGGGGATTCCCGGGCCCCGTCGGTGGGGGCCGGACGCTGACACGGACCGGTGACCCGGGGCGGCCGCTCCCGTAGGCTGCTGTCCCCGGCCACGGCACGGGTCATCGGGTGAGGGGAACCGGTCATGCACGCGCTTCTCGTCGAGGACGACGACCGGATGGCCCAGGCCCTCGGCACCGCCCTCACCCAGCGCGGCCACACCGTCCGCCGGGTCGGCCGGGCCCTGGACGCCCTGCTGCACCTGCGCGAGGCCGAGTTCGTCCTGCTCGACCTCGGCCTGCCCGACCTGGACGGGCTCGAACTGCTGCGGCGGCTGCGCACCGTCTGCGACGCCCCGCTGATCGTGGTGACCGCGCGCTGCGAGGAACGCGACATCGTGCAGGGCCTGCGGGCCGGCGCCGACGACTACGTCGTCAAGCCGTTCCGGATGGCCGAGCTGATGGCGCGCGTCGACACCGTGCGCCGCCGTACGGACCGGCGCACCGGCCTCCGGGACGCCGACGCCGGGCACGGCGACCACCGCCACCGTCCCGTGCGCGCCGGGGACGTCGAGGTGGATCCGGCGGGCCGGACGGTGACGGTGGCGGGAGCCGAAGTCCGGCTCACCCGGCGCGAGTTCGACGTGCTGGCCTTCCTGGCCGTACGCCCGGACGAGGTGCACTCCCGCGAGGAGATCATGGACCGGATCTGGGGGGACGCCTTCCTCGGCGCCTCCCGCTCCCTGGACGTCCACGTGGCGGGCATCCGCGCCAAGACCGGCCGCTCCGGTCTGGTGCGCACCGTCCGCGGGTACGGGTACCGGCTCGGCCGCCCCGCCACCGGCGACGGCGGCCCGCGGGACGGGGCGTGGGGCCCGGCGGACGACGGGGCCCACGACACGGCCGACGACGGAGCCCACGGCGGGGCGGACCGCGCCCGGTGAGGCGTCGGCTCCTCGCCGTGCTGCTGGTGCTCATGGGCGCGGCCACCCTGTTGCTCTGCCTGCCCCTCGCCGACGCCTACGCGCGCGGGCGGACCGAACACCTGCTGCTGCAACGCCGCTCGGAGGCCGTACGGTTCGCGGATCTCGCCGAACGGATGCGCACCGCGGCCGACCGCCGCGAGCTGTCCGACGAGATCGAGCGGTACGCGCAGCTCTACGGGGCTTCGGTGGCCGTGGTCGACACGGCCGGCGGGCCGGTCGCGCGGGCCGGTACGGCCGCTCCCCCGGAGGGTGGTGCGGGCCGGGCGCCCTCACCGGCGGCGGACGCCCTGGCCCGCGCGCTCACCGGCCGGTCCACCGACCGGCTGCCGGCCGTCCGCCCCTGGGGGCCCGCGACCGTGGTGGTGGCCGAGCCGGTGGGCCGCGACGAGCGGGTGAGCGGGGCCGTGCTGATGACCCTGCCCACCGGAGCGGCCCGCCGGGACGTGACGGTCCGCTGGTCCCTCATCGCGGTGGGGGCGTTCGCCGCCTTCGCCGCGGCCGCCCTGGTCGCGGTCGGGATCGCGCGCTGGCTGCTGCGCCCGGTCCGCGATCTCGACCGGGCGGTGGGGAGGCTGACCGCGGGCCGCCTCCAGGCCCGGGCGGTGTCCGACACCGGGCCGCCCGAACTGCGTCACCTGAGGCGGCACTTCAACACGATGGCGCAGGCCCTGGCCGATTCCCTCGGCCGCCAGCGCGACTTCGTCGCCGACGCCTCCCACCAGCTGCGCAACCCCCTGGCCACGCTGGTACTGCAGATGGAGAACGTCGAGCCGTACATCGCCCCCGGACCCGGCCGCACCGAGCACGCGCGCGCCCTGGACGAGGCGGAACGCCTGGAGGAGCTGCTCGCCGGACTGCTGGCCCTGGCCCGGGTGGAGTCCGGCACGGCGGAGCTGCGCGACCAGGACGCCGCGCGTGCGGTACGGGACCGGGTGGCGGCCTGGCATCCGGTGTTCCGCGACGCCGGACTGGAGCTGACCGCGCACGGCCTCCCGGACACCCTGGGGGTGCGGGCCCTGCCGGACACGGTGGGCCGGGTACTGGACGCCCTCCTCGACAATGCCGTGAAGTTCGTGCCCGGCGGCGGACGCGTCGAGGTGAGCGTCCGGCAGGCCGCCGCGGGGGACGCCGTCGTGCGCGTCGCCGACGACGGCCCCGGCGTGGCGCCGGACCAGCTTCCCTCGCTGCTCCGCCGGTTCACGCGTTCACCGGAGCACCAGAACGTGCGGGGCAGCGGGTTGGGGCTGGCCATCGCCGATGAGCTCGCCCGCACCAGCGGCGGCCGGCTGACGGCCGGCGCGAACGAGCCGCGCGGCCTGGCCGTCGAGCTCCGGCTGCCGCCCCCGTGAGCGGTCAGCCGTACACCGACCGGTAGTAGGCGACGGCGCCCGGGTGGAGCGGCACCCTGCCCGTCGAGATCGCGAACCGGGGCTCCAGCCGTACCCCGGCGGTGACCTCGCGCAGCAGGTCCCGCCACCGGTCGAACACCACGCGCAGCAGGGCCTCGACGGTGTCGCACGGTACGTCGTCGCGGGCCAGGAGGTAGTTTCCGACCCCGATGGTGCCCACCGGCTCCGTGAGCCCGTACACGCCGGCCGGAAGGGTGACGGCGGTGTAGACGGGACCGTAGCGTTCCCGGAGCGGCCCCACATGGGCGTCCAACGGCAGGAAGCGGAGCGGCAGTTCGTGTGCCAGCCCGGTCAGGGCGGGTGTGGGTACGCCGCCGGACCAGAACAGCGCGTCGACCTCGCCGCCGCGCAGGGCGCGCACGGACTCGGCCAGGCCCAGGGGACGTTCGAGCGGTGCCGCGGCGGCCGCGCCCGGACCGGCGGCCCGCAGGATCCGGCCCGCCACCACCTGCACCCCCGACCCGGCGGCGCCGGTCGCGACCGGCCGGCCCGCGAGGGCTCCGGCCTCGCGCACGGGGCCGTCCGCCGGTACCAGCAGGTGCGTGTAGTTCACGTAGACCCGGGCCAGCGCCGTCACGCCGGTGACGGGCCGGGAGAACGGCTCGTGGCCGAGGACGGCGTCCTCGGCCGCGTCGGCCATCGCGAGGGCCAGATCGACGGTGCCCTCGTCCAGTCGCCGCAGGTTGTCCACGCTCGCCGCGGTGGTCACGGGGAGGACCGGCGGGCCGCCCCCGCGGTCGCCGTACGCGGCGACCGCCCGGGCCAGGGCCTGCCCGAACGCGTTGTACGGGCCGCCCTCGGGTCCGGTGGCGAACCGCAGCCGCCGTGCCGGGACGGACGCCCCGGAGCATCCGGCCAGCGCCGCCGCGACCGCGCCGCACCCGGCGCCCATCACCCGTCGACGACTCACTCCCGCGCTGGCCACGGCGCCAGCGTAGCCGGGCGGCCGTCCGGCGGGCCGTCGCTCCTCGCCCGCCCCGCGGGAGACGGTCGAGAGGATGCGTCGTCGACGATGATGGAGATGATCATCCGGACCGCGGCGCCGACCGGCGGCCGCGGCCGGCCGCCCCGGGCACGTAAGGAACGCGCATGACGCGGATATCGCAAGACGTCACCCTGCCGCAGCCGTTCGGAGAACCCTTCGCACACGACCCCCACGCCGTCTACGCGGCCCTGCGCGCCGCCGGACCGGTGCACCGGGTGGCGCTGCCCGACGGCTCCGCGGTGTGGCTGGTGGTCCGCGAGGCGGACGTCCGCGCCGGGCTGTCCGACCAGCGCCTCTCGGTGGACAAGAGGCACTCGGCCACGGGCTTCAGCGGTTTCTCCCTGCCGCCGGCGCTCGACAGCAACCTGCTGAACGTCGGACCCGAGGACCACCTGCGCCTGCGCCGGC
The DNA here is from genome assembly GCF_055581065.1 of Streptomyces sp. NPDC031479. NCBI lineage: Bacteria > Bacillati > Actinomycetota > Actinomycetes > Kitasatosporales > Streptomycetaceae > Streptomyces > Streptomyces sp. NPDC031479. The sequence continues at coordinate 27,555 of NZ_JBVIKC010000051.1, read as the reverse complement.
TGGTGGCCCACGGCTTCACCCCCCGGCACGTGGACCGGCTGCGCGACGCCGTCCGGGACGCCGTCGAGGAGCGGACCGCGCACCTCGCCGCGCGGCTCGACGGCGGCGGCGAGGCCGACCTGGTCGCGGAGTTCGCCCGGCCGCTGCCGCTGCGGGTCATCGGCGCCCTGCTCGACGTCCCGTCCGACGACCGGGAACGGTTCTCCGGCTGGATCTCCGCGATGCTCACCCCTGCCTCCGGCGAGGACCTGGTCCGGTCCATCGGCGAGGTCCACCGCTTCCTGGTCGACCTCGTGGCCGTGCGGCGCGCCCGACCCGGCGACGACCTGCTTTCGGACCTGATCACGGCCCGCGACGAGGGGGACCGGCTCACCGAGGAGGAGCTCGTCTCGCTCGCCTTCCTGATCCTGGGGGCGGGCAGCGAGAACGTCCAGCACGTCATCAGCGCCGGTGTGCTCGCCCTCCTCGACCACCCCGAGCAGGCGGCCCGCCTGCGGGCCGAACCCGCGCGCACGGCGGACGCGGTCGAGGAACTCCTGCGGTACACGAGCCCCAACCAGACGGCGATCCGCCGGTTCCCCACGGAGCCGGTGGAGATCGGCGGCGTACGGATCCCGGCCGGGGACACCGTGCTGTTCGCCCTGGCCTCCGCCCATCGCGACCCGGACCGCTACCCGGACCCGGACCGCTTCGACATCGACCGCGCCGACAAGGCCCACCTCGCCCTCGGACAGGGCATGCACTACTGCCTGGGGGCGCCCCTGGCCCGGCTGCAGCTCACGCTGGCCCTGGGGGCGATCGTGGACCGGTTCCCCGGCCTGCGGGCGGCCTGCCCGCCGGACCGGCTCCGCTGGCACAGCACCTTCAGGTTCCGCGCCCTGCGGGAGCTGCCGGTCACCGGGCTCCGGTAGGACCCGGCACCCAAACCGCCCCGGAGCAGGTGCTCCGGGGCGGTGGGGTGTGCCTGCGACCGAGGTCAGGCGACGGTGATGTTCTCCGCCTGCGGGCCCTTCTGGCCCTGCGTGACGTCGAAGGTCACGGCCTGGCCTTCCTGGAGCTCGCGGTAGCCGGTGGAGTTGATGTTGGAGTAGTGCGCGAAGACGTCCGGACCGCCGCCGTCCTGCGCGATGAAACCGAAGCCCTTTTCGGAGTTGAACCACTTCACGATGCCGCTGGCCATGGCCGTGCCTCTCAGTCGATGTCGGATCCGCACCGCGCGGACCCGGAGGTGATCGCCCTGGTCCTGCACTGCACAGCAAAGCGCCCACGCCAGGGCGCGGGCAGGTACTGCGAACCACGACAGCTGCCGCAGACGCTACACGTCGGAACCGGCGCCCACCAGAGAGCAACGATCACTGTCACGAAATCGGGGTGCCTGCCCGGGGCGAGGTACCCGGGATGGACCATCTCATCACGGGACGCCCCCCGTTGAGACCGTTCTCATCACCTCATCACTTATGCACCATTTCACATGAAGCACGACGTACGGGAGGCTATGGGATCCGCGAGGGGTTGGCGCTGCGGAACGAGCGGCGGTAGGTGTCCGGCGGGACCCCGACGGTGCGTTTGAACTGGCGGCGGAGCGTGGTCGCGGTGCCCATCCCGGTGGCGAGGGCGACCGACTCGACGCTCATGCCGGTGGCCTCCAGCAACTCCTGCGCACGCCGCACCCGTTGGGTCAGGAGCCACTGCAGCGGCGTCTGCCCGGTCACCGACCGGAACTGCCGGCCGAGGTGGCGCGGGCTCGTGTTCGCCTTGCGGGCCATGTCGGCCACGGTCAGTGGCCGGTCCAGCCGCTCCAGGACCCAGGCGAGCAGGCCCGCCAGCACGTGGTCGCCCTTCACCGGCACCGGCGAGGCCACGAACTGGGCCTGGCCGCCGGGCCGGTGGGGCGGCATGACCAGGCGCCGGGCCACGGAGTTGGCGATGAGCGCGCCGTGGTCGAGGTGGACCAGGTGCAGGCAGAGGTCCACGGCTGCGGCCTTCCCCGCCGCCGTGAGGACGCTGCCGTTGTCCGTGTACAGCACGTCCGGGTCGACCACGGCTCGGGGATGACGTGCGCTCAGCTCCTCGGCGTGCGCCCAGTGGGTCGTGGCCCGGCGGCCGTCCAGCAGGCCGGCGGCGCCGAGCAGGAACGCCCCCGTGCACAGGGAGGCCACCCGGGCACCCGCCTCGTGGGCCGCGCGTACGGCCTCGACCAGCTCCGGGGACGGCGGCACGTCGATGTCGGCGCACGCGGGCACGATCACGGTGTCGGCGGCGGCGAGGCGCTCCAGCCCGTGGTCCGGCTCGACCCGGAACGGCCCGACGCGTACCGGCCCCGGCCCGCAGAGCAGTACGTCGTACCAGCCGTCCACGGCCTCGCGCGGGGGATTCCCGAAGATCTCGTAGGCCACCCCCAGTTCGAAGTGGAGCAGGTCACCAGCGGCGAGCAGCGCGACAGTGGGCATGTCCGAAAGTGTACGGGCGGTGTCGTTCCGGACCATCACACCCCGGCCTCCCCCGCGACGAGACTTACCGCATCGGCACAGCGAGAGCAGGGGGAACGATGAGCACAGCGGCGGCAGTGGTGGTGTACGGGGCGACGGGGCACACGGGGCGTTTCGTCGTGGCCGAGCTCCTGAGGCGCGGGATCACCACGGTGGTCTCGGGGCGGAACGCGGCGCGCCTGGAGGAGCTGGCCGCCGAGTGGGGCGGGGTGGCGGTGCGGCCGGCCGCCGTGGACGACCCGGATTCCCTGGACCGGGCCCTGGCGGGTGCGGCGGCGGTCGTCAACTGCGCCGGACCGTTCGCGGTGACGGCCGGCCCGGTGGTGGAGGCGGCGCTGCGCGCGGGCATCCCGTACGTGGACGTGGCGGCGGAGATCGAGGCCAACGCCGCCACGTTCGCCGAGCACGCCGAGGCCGCCCGGAAGGCCGGGGTGGCGGTGGTGCCGGCGATGGCGTTCTACGGCGGCCTGGGCGACCTCCTGGTGACCGCGGCCCTGGGTGACAGGACGGCGGCGGACGAGGTGCACGTGGCGTACGGGTTGAGCAGCTGGCACCCCACGGAGGGCACGCGGGCGGCCGGGGCGGTGTCCCACGAGCGCCGCGCGGGGCGTCGGGTGCGCTTCGCGGACGGTGCGCTCCGGTACCACGACGACGAACCGAAGGTGGTGGACTGGGACTTCCCCGGACCGCTCGGACGGCGGTCGGTGATCGCGGAGTTCACGATGGCCGATGTCGTCACCGTGCCGAGCCACCTGGAAGTGCCGGACGTGCGGACGTACATGAGCGTCGAGGCGGCCGGGGACCTGGCCTCACAGGACACTCCCGCTCCCGAGGCGGTGGACGCGCTGGGGCGCTCGGACCAGCTCTTCGCCGTCGACGTCCTGGTCCGCGCGGACGGCGTCGAGCGGCGCGTCACGGCCCGCGGGCGGGACATCTACGCGGTCACCGCCCCGTTGGCGGTGGAGGCCGTCCAGCGCCTGCTGACGGGCCGGGCGCGGACCACGGGCGTGGCCTCGGCGGGCGCCGTGTTCGACGCGGCCGACTTCCTGCGGGCGCTGGCCCCGTACGTGTCGGTCGACCTCCCGCACTGACCGGCCGCACTGACCGGCCGCGGCCGCCAGGCGCCGGACCCGCCGGAAAGCGGTCCCGACGCGGTGTGCCGGACGTCCCCGCCGGGGGCCTCCGGCCTCGCGTTCGCCACCCTGGCGGACCGGCTTCGCGAACCGGCTTCCGTCCACCGGGGCCTGACGGTCTCCCTCACGGACGAGCGTCCGGGCCGCACCGGCCCCGGCCGGATCCGGTACCCGTAGGAGCCGGGGCTCCCACAGGCCGGCGCGGATCGACCGGGGCCAGGCCCCCGAGCCGTTCCTCGACCGCACGGGCCGCGGCCAGGCACAGGTCCTCGCGGAACGCGCGCCCGACGATCTGGACTCCGCAGGGCAGCCCGTCCGTCACCCCGGTGGGAACGGCCACGGCCGGCACGCCGACGAAACTGGTCGCGGTACACAGGCGCATGGCCGTGGCCACCCGGTCCCGGCCGGCCCGGTCACGGGATTCCAGGCCCGGCCCGACCGGCGGCTCGGTGAACACCGGGCCCAGCAACAGCGGGTGCTCGTCGAGGAATGCGGCCCACGAGCGGCGGATGCCCAACCAGGTGCCCATCAGCTTCACCAGCTCGTCCGCGGTCGCGGGCGGGGTACGTTCCATCGCCATGGCGATGTAGCGGTCGCCGCCCTCGCCGAGCAGCCCGCGCACCACCGGCCAGGCCGGGGCGAACTCGGTGACGGTGATCCGCCCGTAGGCGTCGAGGGCCTCGTCCAGCCTGGGGACGTCCGGCACCTCCCGCACGTCGTATCCGGCGTCCCGCAGGGCGGCGGCCGCGGCCTCGACGGCGGCGCGGACCGTGGGGTGCACGCCGTGTCCCCCGGGGTCCGCGACGACCGCGACCTTCACGGGGCCGGGAAGCGGCTCCCCGTAGAGGGGCACGGGGACGGCCTGCGGATCGCGCGGATCGGGGCCGGCCAGCACCTCGTAGGCCAGTCGCAGGTCGGCGACGCTGCGGGCCAGCGGGCCGTCGGTGACCAGGAACTGGGACGCTGGGCCGGGGTCGTCCGGGCCGAGGACGCGCCGGTCGGCCGGGAAACGCCCGGTGGTCGGCTTCAGCGCGGCCACCCCGCAGAACTGGGCGGGGATGCGGACCGATCCGCCGGAGTCGTTGCCGAGCCCGAGGGCCGCCATACCGGTGGCGACGGCGACCCCGTCGCCCCCGCTGCTGCCGCCGGGGGTCCGGGCGGGGTCCCAGGGGTTGACCGTGTCCCCGAACAGTTCGCTGCGCGTGTGCATCCCGGCCAGGATCAGGGTCGGGATGTTGGTGTGCCCGATGGGGACGGCGCCGGCCGCACGCAGCCGCGCCACGGGGATCGCGTCGGCCGGGGCGACGAGGTCGCGGAAGCGCTCGACGCCGAAGGTGGTCGGTACGCCTTCGACCGGCGTGCTCTCCTTCACGGTGAACGGCACGCCCGCGAGCGGCCCGAGCACCTCGCCCGCGGCCCGGCGGCGGTCCGTCCGCTCGGCGGCCTCCCGGGCACGGTCCGCGAGGGTGCGGGTCACGGCGTTGACCATCGGGTTGACCTCGGCGATGCGTTCCAGGTGGGCGTCGACCAGTTCGAGGGCCGAGACCTCCCCGTCGCGCACCGCCTTCGCCTGTGCGCCGGCCGACATCCTCCACAGGGCGTCCCGCATGGCACGCCTCCTTCCCGTTGACCTTCACGTGCACGTTCGCGCACACGTTCCGATGCGTGCGCATCGGAACTGTAGCCCGCGAACCGATGCGCCCGCATCGGATAAAGTCCGGAGCGGAAGAGGACCCCTCCCGGGAAAGGCGGCGGACATGCCCAGACAGGTGGACCACGCGGACCGGCGCCGCATCGTCGCCGAGGCCGTCTGCGAACTCGCCGACGAGCACGGGCTGGAGGGCGTGACCCTGCGCGACGTCGCGGCCCGCGCCCAGGTGTCGATGGGCGCCGTGCAGCGGTGCTTCCGCACCAAGGAGGAGATGCTCGTGTTCGCGCTCGGGCACATCGGCGAGCGGATCGGGCGCCGCGTGCGGGCCCGCCTCGTCAGGAGCCCGGCCCAGTCGGCCGCCACCGCCCTGGGGCACGCGGCCACGGAGGTCGCCCTGCTGCGGGAGGAACACCGCGCCGAGGCCAGGGTCTGGCTCGCCTTCGTCGCCCAGGCAGCGGTCAGCGAGGCCCTGGCCGGCACCCTCAGGGCGAGCTACGCCGCGCTGGAGGAGTCCTTCGCGGGTCTCGTCGCGGAGGCCGTCGAGGACCCCGCCCGCGCCGTCCCCGTGGACCCGCGGCGCGAGGCCCGCACCCTCCTCGCCCTCGCGGACGGGCTCACCACCCACGTCCTGATCGGCCACCTCACCCCCCGGGCGGCCCAGGACGTCCTCGACGCCCGTCTCACGGCCCTCTTCACGGGCTGAGCCGCCGCGCCGCGGGCCGGCGGGCTACCGGGAGGGGTGCGACGCCTCCCCGCGCGCTCCGGAGGCGAACGCGAGGATGTCGGGGACGGCTGCGCGCAGGGTCGGGTAGTGGCGGTGGACGCCCTCCACCGCGGCCGGGGTGTTGACGCCCCACACCGTCATCCCGGCGCGCAGTCCCGACAGCACTCCCGACGGGGCGTCCTCGACGACCAGGCAGTCCCGCGGGTCGGCGCCCAGCCGGGCGGCGGCACTGAGGTAGGGGGCCGGTGAGGGTTTGCCCTCGTCGACGGCGGCCGCGTCCACGATCAGGGCCGGGACGGGCAGGCCGGTCCGGGCGAAGCGGCCGCGCACCCGGTGCTCGTAGTTCGAGGTCACCAACGCCCAGGACGCGGACGGCAGGCGGGACAGCAGCTCCGCCGCGCCGTCGAACGCCGTGTAGGCGCCGGACCGGACGTCCTCGTCCTCCAGTTCGTGCAGGGCCGCCAGGCACTCCCGCGGATCGCGGTCCGGAGCGACCTGCGCGAAGGTCTCCACGGGCCGTGTCCGCAGGGCGATCCGGTGCACCTCGTCGGGATCCAGTCCGTGGCGCTCCGCCCAGGTCCGCCAGACGCGGCGCTGGTTGTCCAGGGCGTCGATCAGTGTGCCGTCGACGTCGAACAGGACGTGGGTCCGGCGGTCGGCGGGCCGGTTGTGTTCGCTGGTCACGGGCCGATCATGCCATCGTCCGTCCGGGGGTCGGCTGCCGGGCGCCGGGTCACACGTCGCGCAGGAAGGTGGAGAGCGGGACGGCCGTGGTGTCCGGTGAGGGGCGCGAGAGGTGGAAGGCGGTGTGGAACCAGCCGGCGTCCTCCTTGCCGCGGGGGTCCTCGCCGAGGGCGGTCACCGCGTCGACGGCGCGCCGCTGCTCGGCGGCGCTCGTGAACCGGCGTTGCGGATAGGTGGGTTCCGCCACCTTCTCGGTGATCAGTCCGAAGGGTGCCAGCCCGTCGGCGATGGTCCGGTACGAGCCGGTGCGCAGGACGAACGCGGCGACCCACACCTCCTCCCGCACGGCGCCGAGGAGCGGCCGGAAGGTGCGGGGGGACAGGAAGCTCGCACCGCCGGTGACGGTGATCAGCCCCACCGGGCGTACGGCGGCCAGGAGACGGGCATCGGCAGGCTCCGTTTCCAGGTTCACGGCGAACCCCTCGTCCAGGAGGCCGACGGAGCACGCGTAGGCGATGGCACCGGCGGCCGGGTCGAGCCCGATCACCGGCACGGCGTCGGGGCGCCGCCGGGCGGCGTAGAAGGCCCGGTCCCGTTCGATCAGCTCCGCGGTGGTGAGCCCGGCCGCCCGCGGCGACGTGTAGTGGGCGTAGAGGTCGTCCAGGGTCAGGTCGTGGTTGAGCAGGGCCGCGTTGATCCCGTAGGAGCAGCAGATGTCCAGGACGGCGAGGGGCCCGGAGGCCGCGGCCCGTCGGCGTGCGGCCGTCAGGCGGCGGAAGACGTCCTGCGCGTGGTGCGGGGTCCGGTACCGCCAGCGGCCGAGGCCGCGGAAGAAGTCCCTCGGGTCCGGCCGGTCGTAGATCTCGTCGAACGACGTCATCGCGGGCCCGTCGTCCGGCGCCGCCGCCCGGTCCGCCTCCCGGCCTCCCCCTCCGCCGTGCCGCATGCCGTTCCCGCTGGTGTCCGCCGGCCCCGTCATCGCGCACCGTCCTCCCCCGCCGCCGTGTCGCCTCAAGCAATAGCCGTCGGGGGCCGAGGACGGAAGGGGTACCGGCGGGACCCGGCCACCGTCCCGCTCCCCCGGCGGGCCGCCCCGGCAGGTGTGGGGTCCGGGGGCCCCGGTAGGCTCCCCGCGTGGGGACGCGGGGGCACCGCGCTGCCCGGCCCCGGCCGCACCGCACGTACGGAACAGAAGATGACCGAAACGCCCGAGCACCCGACGCAGTCCCCGGCGGACGGACGGGGCCCGGCCCCGACCGTCCGCGTGTTCATCGCCCTCGCCCCGCCCGACGACGCGAAGGAAGAGCTGGAGCGGGAACTGGGTCCGGCCCACCACGCCCACCCGCGCATGAGGTGGAACCGGATCGAGGACTGGCACATCACGCTGGCGTTCCTCGGAGAGCTCCCGGTGGCGGCCGTTCCGCCGCTGCGGCCGGCGCTCGCCGCGCTGGCGGCCGCCCGACGGCCGTTGCGGCTGGCCCTGCGCGGCAGCGGGCACTTCGACGAGCGGGTGCTGTGGACCGGGATCGACGGGGAGCTCGGAGGACTGCACCGGCTCGCCACCGACGTGCGGGCCCTGGTCCGGGAGTGCGGGATCGCCTTCCAGGAACGGCCGTTGCGTCCCCACCTGACGCTCGCCCGGTCACGGCGCGGCGCGCACTCCTCCGCGGTGGAGGCCGCCGCCGGGCTGACCGGTTTCACCGGCCGCCCGTGGCCGGCCGAACGCCTGCACCTGGTCGGCAGCAACATCGGGCGCGGTCCGGGACCGATCCACTACCGGGACATCGAGTCCTGGAGCTTCGACGGGGAGGAATGAACCGGCCCGCCCGGGACCGTGCTTCCGGGCGGGCGGTGCCCGGCGTCAGCCCCGGCCGGGCGCCGGAGCGGCGTGGGCCGAGGCGATGAGGCCCTCGGCGAGGTTCTCCTTGCGCATCCGCTGGTCCACGTAGAGCAGGGACAGGACCAACTGGGGGTAGCCGAACTGGAACACCCCGCTGATCGCCACGCCGAGCAGCACGAAGAGCGCGTACACGACGATGCCGACGACCAGCGCGGTGAAGTCCGAGGCCTCGTCGCCCGCCGTCAGCATGGCCGGGAACAGCGCGAACATGCCGATCAGGGTGAACGGCAGCTGGATGATGTAGCCGACGACCGTGGCCAGGAGGTACGCGAGCAGCGAGATGCCGAACACGCGCCACCAGCCGCCGCTGACGAGGCGGGCGGAGCGGCGCAGCGCCGCGACGGGGCCGAGCCCCTCGCACACGGCCACGGCGGGCGCGAGGCTGAACCGGATCGTGAGCCAGACCGACACGGGCGTCCAGAGCAGCACGCCCAGGAACAGCAGGAACACGGCGGGCGGTGGGCCGGAGCCGTCCGCGCCCATGATGATCAGGGGGAAGGAGATCGCGTAGAGGACGATGACCGGTCCGCCCGCGATCAGCCCGATGAGCAGGACGACGCCGAGTACGGACGGCAGCCGGGACCAGCACCGCCGCCACATCGCGCGGAAGGTCGTGGGGCGGCCGAGCACCGCCTCCTGGATCAGCGCGGGACACAGGGCGGCGATCATCCCCATGCCCAGTGTCATGGTGACCAGCATGAGCACCACGGCCGGTACGAAGTACGCCAGCAGGGCCATCACGTCGGCGCCCGCGGGCCGCTCGTCCGGTCCGAGGTCGAAGACCGCGTCGAACCGGGTGCCCGCGCCGAGGACGGCGAACCCGATCGCGGCGGCCACCAGCAGGATCCCGATGCCCTGTACACCGAGGATGACCCCGGTCAGGGGCTTCCAGTAGCGGCGGAAGGCGGAGAAGCCTCCGCCGAGCAAGTCGCCCAGCCCGAGCGGCCTCAGGGGTATGACGCCCGGTTGCGGCGGAGGCGGAGGCGGCGTCCAGCCGCCTCCCCACTGCGGCGCGGGCTGTCCCGGGTGGTGGTGTTCCCACCCCGTGTTGTGCGACATCACAGTCCCCTTCGAATGAAGGGATACGTTAACCCGCCGTTCCGTGCCGGGGCACGGCGGCCCCGGCCCGGGGGGAACCGGCGGCCCGGAGCGGCCGGTTCCCCCCGGGCCGGCGTCAGGAGCAGCCGGGTACCGTGCCGGCGCAGTTCGCCGGCGCGTTGCCGGTGATGTCGCTCTCCGTGAGGACCACCTCGGCCCCGGCCGAGTTGTGCGTGCCGCCGCCGGTGCGGGCGGCGCGGTTCTCCGAGACGTTCGTGTGGTCGAGCGTCAGGCGGGTGGACACGGAGCCCTCTTCCTGGAGGTTGCGGATGCCTCCGCCGTCCCGGCCGGCCTGGTTCCCCTCGACCTCGCTCTCCTTCAGCATCGCGGCGCCTTCGTTGCCGAGGGCGCCGCCGTCCCTGCCCGCCTTGTTGTCCACGAAGGCCGTCCCGTGGACTTCCAGCGTCGCGATCCCGCCGTTGTCCACGGCTCCGCCGTCGAGGCCCGCACGGTTCTCCAGGAACCTGCTGTCCTCGATCCGGGCGGAGCCCAGGTTGCCGATGGCTCCGCCGGCGTCGCGGGCCTCGTTCTGCTTGAAGTGACTGGACTCGACGATCAGCGTGCCCCGGTTCCGCACGCCGCCGCCGTCCCCGTCCGCCGTGTTGCCCGCGACGATGCTCTTCCTGAGCGTGAGCAGGCCGGTCCCGCCGTTGTCGACGCCGCCGCCGTGGCCGGATCCGGACGATGCGGAAGTGGCGGTGGAGGTGGCCACGTTGGTGAGCACCTCGCTGTGGACGAGCGTCACCTCGCCGCCCTCGTTGGAGATGCCCCCGCCGTCCCCGCCGGCCCGGTTGCCGACGACCTTGCTGTTCTCCACCCACAGCGTTCCCTCGTTGGCGATGCCGCCGCCGTCGCCGTCGGTGTGGCCGCCGGTCACGGTGACGCCCTTCAGGGTGAGCCGGCCGCGCTCGTTCACCGCGAGGATCCGGAAGCGGGGCACTCCCCCGCGTACGGAGCGGATCAGGGTCGTGTGCTCGCCGATGAGGGAGATCCTGCCCGTGACGGCGGGCAGGGCGGTGCCCGAGTTCCCGTAGCCGTCCTCGAAGCGGTAGGCGCAGTTCTCCGCCAGGGTGATCGTGGCGCCTTCGGGCCGGGCGTTCGCCCGGTTGACCGCGGTGACGAGTCCCGCGGAGTCACCGCATGCCACGCCGATGCTCAGCGGGGCCGGCGCCGCCGCGGCGGGGGCCGGCGCGGCGCACAGGCCGACGCCCGCCACCACGGCGGATCCGGCGAGCAGGAGTCGGTTCTTCATGTGCGGTTCCCTCATCCTCGGTTCCGGGGCCGGCTGCCGGGCAGCCACCGTCACGACGCACCAGAGGTACCGGTCGAGCGCGGGGGCCCCCGGCACCCCGGTCCGGACATCCCGAAAGTTCATGCGGACAGCGGTCGCCCTTTCGGCGAACGGAGCTCCGCGGGGGCCCGATCCGGATCCGCCGGTGCAGCGGTATGCCCAAGACCGTGCCCGACTGCGTACCCTCCCGGTGGGCGCGGGCGCAGCGGCGCTCCGCCCCTCCCTCTCTTCTCCCACCACGGGGGCCGACTTGATCACACATCTGCTCCGCCGCGCACGCGGGGCACTCGCCGTCACCATCGCCGCCGGAGCCCTGCTCACGGTGTCCGTGCCGGCCCACGCCGCAGCCGCGCCGCCCCTCACCGCCGCCGGCGCCTTCCTCCTCGACGCGTCCACCGGGGCCACGCTCACCTCCAAGGCCCCCGACACCAGGCGCCAGATGGCAAGCACCACGAAGATCATGACGGCGGCGGTGGTGACCACCCTGCCCGGCCTGAACCTCGACCGGAGGGTCACCGTCAAGCAGGAGTACCTCGATTACGTCTACCGGGAAGGGGCGAGTTCGGCCCAGCTCAAGGCGGGCGCCACCCCGACGGTCCGTCAGCTGCTGTACGCCATGATGCTGCCCTCGGGCTGCGACGCGGCGTACGCGCTCGCGGACACGTTCGGCTCGGGCTCCACCATCGCCGCCCGCAAGGCGGACTTCATCGCGAAGATGAACGCCAAGGCGAAGGCACTGGGCATGACCAACACCCTCTACGACACCTTCGACGGCATCTCACCGACCGGGAACAACCGCACCACCCCGCGCGACCTCGCCAGGCTCACCCGGTACGCGATGACCAACACCCTGTTCCAGAGCCTGGTGAAGACCACGTCGTACAGCAGCGGCGGCACCTCCGCCCTCGGCACCTGGAGCAACACCAACCTCCTGGTGCAACCGCGCCCCACCGGATACGGCTACCCGGGCGCGATCGGCGTCAAGACCGGCACCGGCACGGCGGCGGGCAAGTGCCTCGTCTTCGCGGTGAACCGCAACGGCAAGACGATCATCGGCGTCCTGCTGAACGACGAGGAACGCTACGCCGACTCCATGGCCCTGTCCGACTGGGCCCTCGGCGCGGCCGCCGGTTCCAAGGCCGCGCTCCAGCGCAGCAGCGCGGATCCGGTCCCGGACGTCCGCGACTGACCGGGACGGCGCGCAGCGGACGCCGCTCCGCGCCCGCCCCACGCATCGGCGCCCGCCCCCTCCGTCACCGGAGGGGGCGGGCGCCGGCGCGTCGACGGGGTCAGGAGACGCGCTTCAACGTCCACGCGTTGTTGTTGAAGCCGCCGTTCGCGGCGTAGACGCAGCTGCCGCTGTAGTACGAGCCGGTCTGGATCCAGCCGACGGGCTGGTAGGTGGAGGCGCAGGCCTGGACCACCGTGCCGACGGGGAGGCCGGTCAGCTGCTTGATCTGCTTGATGTTCGGGTTGAAGCTCTGCGTGCCGCAGCTCGCGCTGTACCCCCAGCTCACGTCGACGTAGCCGGTGGGCGTGACCACGCTCGCGCAGGAGGTCGTGACGTCCCCGGGGGCCGCCTGGGCGGGGGCCGCGGTCAGGGCGAACATCGCTGCGGCGCCGGCCAGGGCCATGCCGGTGGTGCGGAGGCGGGTCATGGGTGGTGACTCCTTCGGGTGATGGACGGCCGGTCGGGCCAGGAGCAATTAGTACGGCCCGAACATCCGTTCCCGATAGCAGGTTTCCGGCCCAAACCACACCACACCGATCCGGCCGCGGAGCAAACCGCCGGCCCCGCACAACTGCGGATGATTCATCAGATAACGGCTTGAACCCATCTGCCGGAAACCGTTGGAAGTTAGGTTAGCCTGCCCTTTATGAATCTCATACACCTGGCTGCCTCGACCGGCTACACCACACCTCCCCTGTGGCGCGTCCTCACCAAGAGCGGCTACTTCGCCGGCCTCTGCGCAACCATCGGCGCGACGGTGACGTACGCCGCGTCGGTGCGCCCCGCCCTGAAGGGGGCCGACGTCCCGCACGAGGACGCCGAGGTGACCAGACACAGAACCGCCGGCTACCTGGCCTGGGCCGGAGTCGTCCTGCTCGTCGCGGGCTACTTCCAGCTCGCGGGCCGGGTGGCCCGCTCCGGCAAGGGCATGCCGTTCGGTGACGCCCTCGCTCCGGGCAGGATCGCGGACTTCCTCACGGCGCCCGCCGGGAAGGGGGCGTGGATCGCCCAGGGCACGCTCTACCTCGTCCAGAACGTCGTGCTGGTCCTCGCCGCGGCCGTCCTGATCGCCCTGTTCCTCCCCAAGGCACGCCGGCACACGGACGCCCTGGTCCTCACCGCGCTGCCCCTGACGCTCGCGATCACCCTCGTCGCGGCGGTCCCGGCCACCAAGCCGAAGGACGCGGACAAGGTCCTGGACCTCGTCTTCGGCCAGGCCCACATCATCAGCGGCGTGGTGTGGATCGGCGGCCTCGCGCTCCTCGCGGCGCTCTCCGCCTCCCGCGGCCGGCTGGGCGAGAACGCCGGCGCGCTCTGGGCCGACATCTGGCGGCGCTTCTCCCTCGTCGCCCTGATCTGCGTCGGCGCGGTGTTCACCTCCGGCCTGTGGATGAGCTGGAAGCACGTCGGGGCCGTCAGCCAGCTGTGGACGACGACCTACGGGCTCTTCCTCCTCGTCAAGATCCTCCTGGTCCTCGGCATGGTCACGGCCGGCGGCGTCAACCAGTTCTGGCTCATGCCCCGCATCGTCAAGGCCCGCCGCGACGACGACCGGACCTCGCTCACGCACCTGACGCTGCGGCACTTCCCGAAGGTGATCTGGGGCGAGGTCGCCCTGGGGATCGCCGTCCTCGCCGTCGTCCCCTTCCTCGGCGGCTCGGCCCGCAACGAGGCGGGCAGCGAGGCCGCCGTGTCGAGCGGCGGCGTCTTCGCCCTGGGCGCCGTCCTCGTGCTCACCCTCGTGGCCTCGCTCTACATGACGGTCCGGACCTCGGACGCCCTCGCCCGCCGCACGGCCGCGCCCACGGCGACGCCCACGCCCACGGGCTGACGCCGACGGGCCCACGCCGCGGCGCCGAAGCCGCCGCCCGCTGTCCCTCCGCCGCGCGAGCGGCCCGCGTCAGCGCGCGCGGCGGGGGCCGCCGCGCTGGGGGCGGCGGCGCGGGACGGCCTCCGGGGCCGCCTCCGGCGAGGAGAACCCGCCGGCCACGGCCACGCGCGCCGGGGCGGATTCGGCCGAGGGCTGCGTCCTCGGCGCGGGCGCCTGGCCCTGGGCCCGCCCGAGGACGGTGATGTGGTGGATGAGGCGTGCGCAGGCCTGGCAGATTTCGGCGAGCGTCCAGACCTGCCCCACGGCCGGGTTGTGGATGAGGACGAGCAGGGGCGATCCGGTGCAGGACGCCCGGCTGTCCTCGTGGTAGGAGCAGTCGGCCGCGCGGCAGGCACACGCGGCGTTCGGACGTACGGTGGCCAGCCGGGCGTGCGCCCTGATGTGCTCGGCGGCGAAGCGCCGCATGGCCACGGTGTCCTTGGAACGGGGCGGCATACGGCACGCCCCCGTGCTGCAGGTGACGGAGACGGTGTGGTCCGCGTGGCCGGTCAGGCGGACCGTCCAGGTCCGTCCGGCGACGCGCGATGCGGGCAACATGGTCATAGGGAAACCGTTCGTTCACGAAATGCGGTGGTGTGTGCCCTGGTCGGCGGTCTCAGGTGCGGGGCGGCGGATCCGACGCGGCGGGCTCGGCGGGCCCGGCGCGTGGGCGGCGAGCGCGTGTCGAGGTGGCTGTCGCACGTCGTGCGGGGCACGGGCCGTAGACGGCCTACTGATGTTTTCGCACGTGGGCGGTGGGCTGTCAACGGAGCTACCCCACATCGGCGCAGCGGGCGTCACCCGCCGGGCCGTGTCCGGCGCCCGGAGGTGGCGCGCTCACGCCTCCCGGGAGGCGCGGATCGCCTCGACCAGCCCCGTGACGAGGTGGGCGCGCGGCACCATGGCGTCGACCACCAGGTATTCGTGATCGGCGTGGGCGCCGCCGCCGACCGCCCCCAGCCCGTCGAGGGTGGGTACGCCCAGTGCCGCCGTGAAGTTGCCGTCGCTGCCGCCGCCGACGGCCTTGCCCTCGATGCCCGGCTGGAGGCGCCGGGCCACCTCGAAGAGTTCCGCCGAGGCCGATTCCGGCATCGGGGGCCGGCCCACGGCGCCCCGGACCGAGATCCGCGCCTCGTCCAGGTGCGGGACCAGTGCGGCGAACGCCGACTCGATCCGCTCCTTCTCCGCGTCCGACTCGACCCGTACGTCGACGATCACGGTCGCCTCCGCCGGAACCACGTTGTCCAGGGTCCCGGCCGAT
This sequence comes from Streptomyces sp. NPDC031479, assembly GCF_055581065.1. NCBI lineage: Bacteria > Bacillati > Actinomycetota > Actinomycetes > Kitasatosporales > Streptomycetaceae > Streptomyces > Streptomyces sp. NPDC031479. The sequence continues at coordinate 12,223 of NZ_JBVIKC010000051.1, read as the reverse complement.
GCCACGGTCGGCGTCACGGTCGTCCCGGCCTCCGGCCGGTTCAGCGCGGCGATGTCCAGTACCTGGTGGGCCGCCTCGACCAGCGCGTTCACCCCGGCCGCGGGCTCCAGCCCGGCGTGCGAGGCCCGGCCGGTGATGGACACCTGGAAGGTGCCGCACCCCTTGCGGCCGGTCTTGAGTCCCCCGCCGTCGGCCGCGCCCTCGAACACCAGCACCGCACCGCAGGCGCGGGCCCGCTCCTCGATCAGCGCGCGGGAGGATCCGGAACCGACCTCTTCGTCGGCGGTCACCAGGATCTCCACGCCCGACAGGTCGTCCAGCGCGGCCAGTCCGTGCACGGCCTGCACCAGTCCGCCGAGCATGTCGAAGACGCCGGGTCCCGTCGCGCGCCCGTCCGCCACGCGGAACGGCCGCCGCTCCAGCGTGCCCAGCGGGAACACCGTGTCGTGGTGGCCGAGGATCAGCACCCGGGGAACGCCTCCGCCGGACCAGTGCACGTGCGGCCCGGCCTCGCTCTCCACCAGGACGGCCCGCCCGCCCAGGCGGCCCTCGATGACCTCCGCCACCGTCTTGGCCGACGCGCCCAGGGCGTCGAGATCACGCGACGGTGACTCGACCTCGACCAGCGTCCGCAAGTCGTCGAGCATCGAGTCGACCCGCACGTCGACGCTCTTGTGCATCCTCATGCCCCAAGGATACGTGGCGCGCCCCGGCCGCGCGGACCTGGCCCCGGCGGGTGTCGCGGCGCCGGCGGCCCCGTGCCGCGCGTACCCGCGGGCCCTCGCAAGTGCGCTCCCCCACACCCTCGTTGGTCCTTCCGGGGCATCGGGTAGCTTTCTGGCAACTGATTCCGATGCTACGGGGCTGACGTGTTGGAGCTGAGGGGGAGCGGGGCCGAGCCGCTGGAGGCGGAGGACCCGCGTCGGATCGGCGCGATCGCGCTGGCGGGCCGGCTCGGGGCCGGCGGGATGGGGCGGGTGTACCTCGGGGTCCACGAGGGCCGGTACGTCGCCGTCAAACAACTGCTGGCCTCCGTGGTCGGGGAGGACGCGGACTTCCTGCGCCGTTTCGGGCACGAACTCGACAACCTGGCCCGGCTGCCCGCCGGTGCCACCGCGCCGCTGCTCGCGAGCGACCGCGAAGCACGGCCGCCGTGGTTCGCGACCTCGTACGTGCCCGGCCTCACCCTGCGGGAGGCCGTCGAACTGAACGGGGGCCCGCTGCCCGCGACGGCCCTGTGGGCGCTGCTGCGGGAGGCGGCGGCGGGCCTGGCGGCCGTGCACGCGCTGGACATGGTGCACCGGGACGTGAAGCCGTCGAACGTCATGCTGACCCTCGACGGGCTGACCCTCATCGACTTCGGCGTGGCCCGGGCGGCCGAGCAGAGCCAGCTGACCAGGACCGGCATGGTCGTGGGCACACCCGCCTACATGGCGCCCGAGCAGGCGTCGGGCAAGCGGGCGGTGAGCGGCGCCACCGACGTGTTCGCCCTCGGTTCCGTCCTCGCCTACGCGGCCTCCGGGCGGCCGCCGTTCGGTGAGGAGTCGGGGCACGGTGTGCTGTACCGCATCGTGCACGAGGAACCCGGCCTGGAGCCGTTGCGGGAGGTGGATCCGGACCTCGCCGAGCTGGTCGCCTCCTGCCTCGACAAGGATCCCGAGAGCCGGCCCACGGCCGCCGAACTCCTCGAACGCGCCTCGCGGCACGCGCCGGGCGACGGACCTCCGTGGCCGGGAACGATCGCCGAGCGGCTGGCCGAGCGGTCCGCCTTCGCGGCCCGGGTACAGGAACTCGACGTACCGACGCTGCCGCTGTCCGGCGAAGCGTCCGGGCCGGAGCCGGAGGTGAGGACGGAGCCGGAGAAGGCGCCCGGCGCGGAGGCCGCCCCGGAGGTCACCCCGGGGGCCGGTTCGCGGCCGGAACGTCCCGGTCGGCGCCGCCGTACCCGTGTGTTCCTCGCCGTCCTGCCCGTCGTGGTGGTCGCGGGCGGGACGACCCTGGCGATCCAGCACCTTCCGTACACCGCCTCACCGCGGGCCGGGGCGGAGCGCACTGCGCTCCCCTCCCTGTCGGCCCCGGCGGGCGCGGCACCGTCGGCGTCGGGATCCGGTCCGTCGGGCGCGGCGTCGCCCGGGCCCTCCGCGCCCTCGGGATCCCCCGGAGCATCGCCCGGCCCGGACGGCGGGGCGGGCGCGTCACCTCCCGGTACGGGCGCTCCTGCGGCCGCGGCCGGGGGCGGCGCGGGGACCGGCACCGGGGCCGGGGCCGGGGCCGGGGGCAACGCCGGTGGCCAGGACGGATCGGGGGGTTCCGGGAACGGCGGGAACGCGGGCGGGAGCGGCACGTCGCGTCCTCCCGCCGGTGGCGCCTCGACGGCACCCGAGGTCCCGCCGGCACCGCCTGCGGCCCCGTCCGGTACGGGCCGCTACCGCAACGGCAACGACGGCACCTGCGTCACCCAGGTCTTCGGCGCCTCAAGCGCCGGGGACTGCGCCGACGCGACGGCCCGCTGGACGGTTCGCGGCAGGGGCGACGGCAGCTTCAAGCTGGCCAACCAGCAGACCGGGCAGTGCCTGTACTCCAACGGTCTCAACCAGGCCGTCTTCGTCGGCGACTGTGCCCAGGACGTCGGGCGCGTGTGGCGGTCGGGGGCGGACGGCAGCCTGCGGTCGGACCTCGGCGGCGGCTGCCTCGACCTGGGCATGACCAGCGGTCTGGTGACCTCCACCTGCGCCGGACACGCCTCGCAGCGCTGGACGAAACAGTCCTGACGGGGCGTGGCCCGGCCCGGCCCACGGCAGTCGGCGCGGCCGAGGGCACGGTCGGCGGCGCGGTCCTCGGCACTGTCGTCGGCGCGGTTCCTGGAACCGACGCGGGGGACCGCCTCCCGGCATCGGGACGCGGGGTACTAGGATGATGATCGCAGGGCCCGGATACCGCATCCCCCGTCGGTATCCGGGCCCTTCATGTCTTGGCGGGGCCGTCGGCCCGGCGGAAGGCAGTACGGAGGGGCCCCGGGAGAACCCGGGGCCCCTCCGTCATGCGGGCTCGTCCCGCCCCACCCCCGTGGGGGCAGAACGAGCCCGGTCTCGGGGCCCGCTCAGCCGGTGAAGGCGGGCGGACGCACGGGATCGGGGAGCCGGCGTGCCAACTCCCCGGCGAGGGCGACGACCGTGCGGTCGGCCAGGTAGGGGCCGATGATCTGCACGGCGAGCGGCAGCCCTTCGGCGGTCCGGCCCGCGGGCATGACCAGGGCCGGGAGCGAGACGTGGCCGGCCAGGTTCAGCCAGGCCGTCTGGTCGAAGTACGGGCGCTTCACGCCGTCGACGGTGATGTACCGGCCCGGGACGGGCGTGTCCGTCTGGTCGTCGACGGCGGCCGTCGGCGCGGCCGGGGTGATCAGGACGTCGTGGGTGGCGAAGTAGTCGGTCCAGCGGCCGCGCAGTTCCTCGCGTTCCTCGTTCGCGCGCAGCCAGTCCCGGTGCCGCATGGTCCGCGAGTGCAGGAAGAGCCCTCGGGGGTCGTCGGCGGGGATCTTGTCGGCGGCCGCGACGTCCTCGTCGAATCCGGCGTCGGGGGCGGTGGCGCTCGCCGTGGCGTACATGAGGCGCTGGAACAGCCGGTCGCTGCCGGCGAGGTCCACCGGCCGGGCGGTGTCGTCGACGGTGGCCCCGGCGGACCGCAGGAGTGCGGCGACCCGTTCCAGGAGCTTCCGGGTGTCCGCGTCGACGTGGCAGTACGGATCGTCCTGCCACAGGCCGACGCGGTACTCCGCGAGACGGCTCCGGCGCGGCGCCGGGAGGTCGATCCGCCAGGCCGCGGCGTCGGCCGGGGAGGGGGCGGCGAGGACGTCGAGGAGGAGGTCCAGGTCCTCGGCGTCGCGCGCGATCGGCCCGAGGGTGAGCATGTCGGAGCTGGTGAGCCAGCCGGGCGGGCGCGGGATGTGCCCGCGGGTGGGAACGATCCCGCCGCTGGGCCGCAGCGCGTACACGCCGCAGTAGGCGGCCGGGAGGCGGAGCGAGCCCGCGAGGTCGGAGCCGACTTCGAGGCTGGTCAGGCCCGCGGCGACGGCGGCGGCCGGCCCGCCGGAGGACCCGCCGGCGGTCTTCGTGCCGTCGTGGGGGTTGCGGGTCCTGCCGAAGAGGGGGTTGGAGGTCTGCAGGTCCTGGCACATCGCGGGGACGTTCGTCTTGCCGACGATGACGGCGCCGGCGGCGCGCAGGCGCGCCACGGTGTCGGCGTCGCGGCCGGGGACGTGGTCGGAGAGGTCCGGGGAGCCGCAGGTGGTGCGGAGCCCCTTGGTCTCCAGGGCGTCCTTGAGGGTGATGGGCAGGCCGTGGAGGGCGCCGAGCGGTTCGCCGGTCGCGGCGAGGTGGCGGTCGGCCGCGTCGGCCGCCGCGCGTGCTCCGTCGGCGTCGAGGGTGACGACGGCGCCCAGGCCGGGGTTGGTCCGCTCGATGTGCGCCAGGGTCTGCTCCAGCAGGGCCCGGCTGGTGACGGTGCGCCGGCGCAGCGCGCCGAGCTGTTCGTGGGCGGGCGCGAGGTGCAGGTCCGCGCGCGGGGGGCGGGCGGCGCCGCCGGCGCGGTTGCGCGCGGCCGCGGGTGTGGCGGCCATGGCCGCCGCCGCGGCGACGGCCGTGCAGGCGACGATCAGGGTGCGGCGGAGGATCACGAGCGGGCTCCTGAGGTGATGCCGCGGGAGGCGTCGCGGCGCTCGGGCGTGGGCGGGGTGAAGTAGGAGGCGACGCGCTGGAGGTGGAGCAGTTCGTCCTCGGTGGTGGCGAGGGGCAGTGCGGCGTCGGCGAACTCGGCGGGTGTGGCGACGGGGTCGTCGGCCCCGTGACGGACGAGGGCGGCGTGGATCTGGTCGGCGGTGACGGCAGCGACGAGTTCGGCGCCGGTGAGGCCTTCGGCGCGGCGGCGGTCCTCGGCGTGTTCCCGGGCCGTCGGGTCGAGGTAGCGGCGCATCAGTTTCTGGCCCTGGCGGATCTCGACGCGGCGGCGCAGCAGGGGGAAGTGGGCGCTGCGGCCCCGCAGGACGTCCTGGCGCTGGCGGGCGGGGCGGCGCAGGGTGATGCCGGGGTCGGCCCGGTCGAGGGCGGTCCAGAGGGGGGCCAGGCGTCGGTAGCGCAGGTGTGCGGTGCTCCAGCCGACGGCGCTGGTGGTGCGCCGGGCGACGGTGGGGATGAGGTAGCCGATCTGGGTGAGGGTGGCTCCGATGTCCCCGCAGGCCCAGGCGAATCCGTTGAGCCCGTCGACGCTGAATCCGGTGTAGACCCCGACGACGGCGGCGATGCGGATGCCGCTGTAGCCGAGGGTGATGGCCGCGCCGACGGCGACGAGGCGCAGGCTGAAGGCGATGGAGCGGTCGGTGGCGGTGCGGGCGTACTTCCAGCAGGAACGCGCCAGGTAGATCTCGGCGGCGCTGTACATGCCGAAGTAGAGGAGGACGTACGCCTGGAAGACCGGGTCGTGGGCGTAGTAGAGGGAGAAGTCGGTGGGCCGGGTGGTGGCCGGGGTGAGCAGGGCGAACAGCACGGCCATGGCGGCGATGACGGCCCCTGCGGCGAGGAGCAGGTGGCGGCTGCGGCGGCGGGCCGCGTCGAGCGGCTTGGACCAGTGGGCCAGGACGGTGGCCTGGAGCGCGAGGACGAGCATGACGAAGCCCTGGGCGATCGGCACGACGATGTTGGGGACGCCGAGGAGGCCGTCGATCCGCACCCAGACGGGGGTGAGGGAGACGGCGTAGCTGAGCGCGGAGAAGCCGTAGGTGAAGGCCAGGGCGACGAGCGCGGGATCGCGGCGGCTCCCCCGCAGATCGCGGAAGAGGATCAGGAAGCCCGTACCGGCGATGGCCAGGCACAGGGGGTGAAGTACGTCTTTCACGGGTCCCTATTCGGTCAGCGCAGCAGCGTGCGGGCTATGGGGTCGGCTTCCGGGGTGTCCGCGGCGCGTACGGGGGTGGCGATGCGCTCCTGGAGGAGGGAGCCGAGCAGTTCGGCTTCGAACTCCTGCGGCTCGTTGTAGCGGGTCCGGCCGAGGACGAGTTGGACGGTGGCGGGGTCGATGTCGGTGATGAGTCCGCCGAGGTTGCCCGCGGCGAGGGGGGTGTCCCCGCGGTGGCGTCCCAGCATGTGGCCGAACTCGTGGCCGACGATGATCTCGGCGTGGGCGCGGCTGATGGCCGTGTCGTAGAAGACGTAGTCCGTGTCGCCGGTGGCGAGCCACAGGCCGCAGGGGGCGGAGGCGTCGAGCGAGTCGGGGTCGGCCGGGTCCGAGGCGAACGGCATGAGCTTGATCGAGCGGTCGAAGCGTTCCTCCATGAACGGGACGAGGTCCAGGACGCTGTCGACCGCGGGAAGACCGAGACCGTCCACGAACGCGCGGTTGCGGCGCTCGACCTCGTCGGCCTCGCGGTCGGCGGTGCGCTTACGACGCCTGGGCCACATGGGGCTTCCCCTTCCCGTACGGGCGGCGGACGCTGGTCACGACAGGTCCCTTTCGGGATCGGCGGGCAGACCTTCCTCTTTCCGTACGGCTTCGAGGGCCGCCAGCACCTTGCGCTGGCCGGCGGCGGAGACGCCCATGGCGCGCAGGGCGATCTGCTCGACCCCGTTCTCCTTCAGTCTGCGCAGGATCTCGAACTGGGTGGTGATCCTGCGGGTGACCTCGTCCTCGACGAAGTAGGAGGCCTCGACGCCGAAGAACCGGGCGAGCAGGGGAACCATGGTGATGGTGGGGGTCCGCTTGCCCGCGCGCAGGTAGCTGATGTGGGAGCGGGTGTAACTGTCCTCGCCGTAGGACGAGATGGTGCGGGCCACGTGGGCGTTGGTGTACTCCTCCGCTCCCGGTGGGCGGACCCGGTCGAAGAGGAAGTTGAGGCGGTCGCTGAAGGGGGCCCCGGGGCCCGGAACCGGTACCCGGCCCGATCGTGTCGCGTCCGGTCCCTCGGGACTGACGTCTGAGTCCGCCACTGCGTACCGCTCCCTTTCATCAGGCGTAACTATAGTTGACGCCCGTTGCGCGTAACTATAGTTGACGATCCGGGGGCCGGGTCTACGCAGGGGCGCCGCTCAACCGCGCACGGGCTTCTGATACTTCTACAAGCCATGGACATGATCACTCGAAGACAAGCCTTCGGCATCGCCGTCGGCGCGGCCGCCGCCGTGGGGCTGACGGCCTGCGACAAGGGGGGCTCCGGCTCCGCCGCGGCGAGCGCCTCCCCGAACGCCAAGGCCTCCGGCTCGGCGCTCTCCATACCCACCGGCGGCATCGACGAGGTCTACGAGGGCCGCCGCATCCAGATCACCCTCGACCCGGGCGCCCACCACGACGGCCAGCACATGCCGGGACTGCCGACCATCAAGATCGACGGCAAAGAGCTGCACCTCATGCGCAACGCCGACAACAGCTGGGTCACCGTGGTCAACCACTACGAGACCTTCGCCGATCCCGTCTCGGCCGCCAAGGCCGCCGTACGCGACCTCCAGGGCGCGAACCTGATCCCCTTCACCCCGAAGGGAGAGGCCCTGTGACCGTCCGCAAGAGCCAGTCGAAGCTGACCGCCGAGGAGAAGCGCGCCTTCACCAACGCGCTCCTCGAACTCAAGCGCACCGGCGTCTACGACCGCTACGTGAACGCCCACAACAGCTTCCTGATGAGCGACAGCGACTTCGGCGACCGGGTCGGCCACCGCGCCCCCTCGTTCCTCCCCTGGCACCGCCGCTTCCTGCTCGACTTCGAGTCGGCCCTGCAGAAGGTGGACCCGAAGGTCTCGCTGCCGTACTGGGACTGGACCGTGGACCGCACGGCGTCCTCCTCCCTGTGGGCCGCCGACTTCCTCGGCGGCACCAACCGGGCCCGCGACGGGCAGGTGCTCGACGGACCCTTCGCGTACGCGGGGGGCAAGTGGGCCATCACGGTCGGCGTGGACGCGCGCACGTACCTGCGGCGCACCCTCGGCGCGGGCGGCGCCCAGCTGCCGACCAAGGACGAGGTCAACTCCGTGCTCGCCATGCCGACGTACGACTCGGCCCCGTGGAACAGCACCTCGGGCGGGTTCCGCAACCACCTGGAGGGCTGGCGCGGCCCCGGTCTGCACAACAAGGTGCACGTGTGGGTGGGCGGGCACATGGCCAGCGCGGCGTCGCCCAACGACCCGGTGTTCTGGATGCACCACGCCTTCATCGACATGCTGTGGTCGGAGTGGCAGCGCCGGAACCCCAAGTCCGCGTACCTGCCCGCCGCACCCACGGCGAACGTGGTGGACTTCCACGGCAAGCTGCGGCCGTGGAACGACGTGACGCCGGCGGACCTGATGGACCACCGCAAGTTCTACACCTTCGACACCGAGCGGTAGTGCGCGGCGGGGCGCCGGCGTGGTGTTGATCACGCCGCGCCCCGCGGGCCGGGGCGGAACCGCCCGGCGCGGAAATGACTCTTCCTCCCCGATTGTAGTTTTGGTGATGTTTGACGGGTTTGGAGTCATCGAGTGAAGTCCCGGTCCACATTCCTGGCGCCCGCCGCCCTCCTGGCCTCCTCCCTGCTCGTGGCGGGCTGCTCCAGCGGCCCCACGGAGGCCTCGTTCAACGGGAAGGCCCCCGCCAAGGAGTCCAAGGGCGGGCAGAGCGCGGCGCCGCAGGTGCCCTCCAACGTCCAGATGCCGACGAACGTCCGCAAGTGGAACCTCCAGCGCGAGCTGAGTGACGGCACGCAGGTGATGTGGACCACGCTCAAGGGGCCGAAGTCGGGCTTCGAGGGCCGGGTGTGGGCCTGGGTGCCGAAGCAGTACAAGGAGAAGAAGTACGAGAACAGCGCGTTCCCGGTGCTGACGGCGCTGCCGGGCGCCTCCGGCTATCCGACGAACTACTGGTTCGGGGCCGACTTCAAACTCCAGGAGCGGATCGCGCAGCAGGTCGAGGCGGGCAAGTCCCTGCCGTTCATCGTGATGATGCCGGTCCTGAACGCCAAGCTGGACCAGTACTGGGACGGCAGCGACATCCCCGGGCAGCCGAAGATGGGCACCTGGATGTCCGACGACGTACCGGACCTGGCGCGCGAGAACTTCCGCACCTACAAGGACCCCAAGGGGTGGGGCTTCTTCGGCTCCTCGGCGGGCGGTTACGTCGGCATGAAGATGGTCCTGCAGTACCCGGACCGGTTCAGCACGGCGGTCGCGGGCGGGCCCGACACCGCGCCCGATTCGCCGTTCTGGAAGGACCACGAGCCGGAGAGGCTCGCCAACGACCCCGGCCGGCTCGCGGAGCAGCTCGCCAAGAAGAGCGGCCCGAAGGTCCACATCTCCTTCCTGCTCGGCGACAAGGAGGAGGGGGCGAAGGTGAAGGCCTTCAAGGAGAAGATCGGCAAGGGCCCCGTCGAGACGGACCTGCACATCATCCCCAACGCCGGGCACGACGGCTACAAGTACGCCGACGGCCTGTTCCAGGGACCCCTGGAGTGGATCAGCAAGCGCATGATCGGGCCGGTTCCCGGCGCCTGACCCCGCTCGGCCCTCAGGGCTCGCCGTCACCCGTCGCGGACGGGGGCGGCAGCGCGGGCGCCGCGGGGCCGCGACGGGGCCGGCGCTGCCACCAGTGGTGGCGGCGCGGGTGGACCGCGCGGCTCGCGCGGCGGCCGAGGAGGAGATAACCGAGGAGCGCGCCACCGGTGTTGAGGATGACGTCGTCGACGTCGAAGGCCCGGCCCGTCACCAGCGCGCCCTGGATGAGCTCCACGAGCGTCATCACGACGGCCGTCGGGAACGCCACGCGCAGCAGACCGCGGGTCCGCGGCAGGAGGACGGGCAGGAGCACCCCGAACGGGACGCCGAGCAGGAGGTTTCCACCGAGCTGCTCGGCGGCCTCCCGGGCCGGCGCGCCGTCGAGGTAGGCCCTGATCGACGCACCCGGGCGGACGTTGCCGTGCACGAGGCCGGCCGACGCCGCGGACGGTTCGAGGGTGACGCGGGCCAGGGCGATGCCGAACAGGACGGTTCCGGCGAACGCGGCGAGCATCGCCAGGGCGCGCACGAGCGGACGGGCGGGCGGGGGCTGCGACGGCGGCGGGGCGGCGGCCTTCCGCACTCCGCGGCGCCGGGCGCGGCCCCGCCTCGCGGAGGTGGCGGTGTCCTTCGGCACGTCCACTGGTCCACTCCCTCCGGGTCGTTCCGGTTCCGGCGGGGCGGCTGCCCCGGGACCGCGCGTGTACCCCGTCGCGGAGCGTCCACGCGGTCCGCCCGCCGGGGACGGCGGGGTTCCACGGAGCCTGGGCCGGGGCGGATCGAGACCGGGTGGCCGAATATCGACGGAAGCCCGGCGGAGTCCCCCTCGACCGCCCCCGACCGGCCCGCGAATCCACCACCTTTCGGTCAACTTCCTCGACTTCACGTCCAGTTACATCGGAATGTCGAAATGCGTCCGCTGCGCCCGGATCACCCCGGGAGCTACCGTTGCGCTCGCTCGTCCGTCATATGGATCCAGCCATCACACGTAGTCCCACGACCCTGGGAGTTCTCATGGCAGATTTCGACGCGGCCACGTCCTTCGAGGCCCACGACCTGGACCTCGGCGGCATCACCGTCACCGCGATGCGCGACACCGCGGGCGTTTCGGCCCTCGCGGCGGCCTCGTCCACCTCCACCTGTGGCATTCCCACCGCCACCGCCTGTCAGTGCAGCCACCAGCAGCCCCACCTTCCCGGCGTGGTCTGAGCGTGACCCGCTGACGCCCGTCCCGGCCCCGTGCGCAGCGGCCGGGACGGGCACTGCGCCGCCGCCCCCCTCCCCGACCGGGCCGAACAGGAAGGACCGGGACGCCATGACACCCCCTTCGCCCGTCGTGCGCACCGCCCCGTACGCGCTGGTGCGCGCGACGACGCTGAGCCACCCCGCACAGTCCCCGGACGCGGCCTGCTTCCGCGAGGGACTGGAGCGGCTGACGCATCTGGCGAGGGAGTCGGCCCGCCTGCTGCCCGGACTGACCGAGGCCCTGTACGCGAGCCGCGGCGGTCACCCCGACTCCTTCCACCGGGACGTGGTCCTGCCCCTGCGCCGGGCCCTGCACAACGGGCGGGAGCCCCGGGCCGGCGTTCTGGCCGGCCTCGGCGACCTGCCCGAGCGGGTGCCGCAACTGCGGGAGTGGCTGGAGTTACGGGAGCGTCTCGCCTCGGCACGGGCCCGGCTCGCCGGATCGGCGCCCGCCGCGCTGGCGGCGGAACGCGACGCCCTCGCCGCCTGGTGCCGCGAGCCCGCCCTCGCCCTCGCGGCCTCCGCCACCGGCGCGGACCTGCTGGCCGCCGTCGAACGGGCGGGCGCCGGGGCCGGGGCCGGCGGGCGCCGCGCCCGCAAGGAGGAGCCCGGGGTCCTGCGGCACGCCGTGCGCGCCGCCACCCGGAGCAGCCCCGTGTCCTGGTTCACCGCGGTCGGCTGGGGGCCCCTCGCGGGCGGTCCCGACCCGGCGGAGCGGGCCGGCACCGACTGGGGGGACGGCGATCTGCTGGGCCCGACCGGCAACCACGTCCGCACCAGCCGGAGCCTGGTGGCGGCGCTGTGCGAGGCGCTGCTCGCCGACCCGCGCAGGCGGGGCCGGCTCCCGCACCGGATGGCGAGTGCGGCCCGTACCGCCGACGGGCGCGCCACCTTCGCCCGTACCCGGGGCCCCTCCACCGTCGGCCGCTTCCTCGTCACCGACGAGGATGAGGTGGAAGTCGTGGCGAGCGCGCCGCTGGAGCGGGTGGCCGAGCTGTGCCGGACGCCCGCCACGCCCGCGGAACTGGCGGACGCGCTGGCCGCGCCGCAGGACCGCGCGGCCGCCCTCGCGTACGTGGACCAGCTCGTGGACGCCGGTCTGCTGGTCCCGGTAGCGCCCGTCGGACCGCAGGATCCCGATCCGCTGGGCGCTCTCGCCGCCTGGCTGCGACGGGCGGGCCGCGAAGGCGGCGCGGACGACGGGAGGGCCGACGCGGCCCTGGCGGCCCGACTCGACGAAATCGCCGATGCCACACGGAAGTTCGGCGCGACGGACCCGCGCGAGCGGGCCGCGCTGCTCGCGGTCCTGCGCGAGCGGTGGGCGGTCCTGCTCGCTTCGGCGGGGCGGGCACTGCCCCCGGACAACCCCGTTCCCCCCGTGCTGACGGAGGACGTGGTGGCGGGGGGGGGGGGGGGGGGGGAAAACCCGGGTCCACCCCCAAACACCAAAAAACCCCACGGAGCCAGGGGAACCTGAGA
>NZ_JBVIKC010000050.1:0-62337 GCF_055581065.1 Streptomyces sp. NPDC031479 | reverse complement strand
TCCAGGACCCGCAGGGTGTCCTCCACGGAGAGGCACTCGTTGAGGCCGTCGCTGTGCAGCGCGACCTGTACGTCGTGCTCCTCGGCCACCCGCAGGGCGGTGTCCAGCGCGCGGGTGTGCGCCCCCATGTCCTCGTGGACCTTGAACCCGCAGGCTCCGCCCTCGGCCAGGGCCTCGACCAGCGGGGCCGCGTCCGAGGAGGACCCGCGGGCCAGGAAACCGATGTTCACCGGCCAGGCGTCGAACGCGTTGAAGGCGTGCCTGAGCGCCCACGGGGAGTTGACGCCGACGCCCCAGACCGGGCCGAACTCCTGGCCGATGACCGTGGTGACGCCCGCGGCGAGGGATGCCTCCATGATGCGCGGGGAGAGCAGGTGGACGTGGGTGTCGACGGCTCCGGCGGTGGCGATCAGGCCCTCGCCCGAGACGATGCTCGTGCCGGTGCCGACGACCACGTCGACCCCGTCGAGGGTGTCGGGGTTGCCGGCCCGGCCGATCGCGTGGATGCGGCCCTCACGGATGCCGATGGACACCTTGCGGATGCCCAGCACCGCGTCGATCACCAGGACGTTGCTGATCACGACGTCACAGGTCTCACGGACGGCCGCGGCCTTCAGGTGCAGGCCGTCACGGGCCGTCTTGCCGAAACCGGCCAGGAACTCATCACCCGGCCGCTGGGAGTCGGACTCCACCCGGACGGTCAGCCCCGAGTCGCCGAGCCGGACCCGGTCGCCGGCGCGGGGACCGAAGACGGACGCGTACTCGTGCGGGTCGATGTGCCGGCTGCCGGGTGCGCAGTGCGCGCTGTGGTCGGTGTGGGGGGTCTGACGGCTCACGCCTGGTCTCCTTCGGGGGCGCCGGCGGTGGTGTCGGCCACGCCCAGGTAGCCGCAGGCGGCGGCCCGGCGCAGGGCCTCCGCCTTCGCGCCGGGGGCGTCCAGCGGGCCGTCGACCAAGCCCGCGAAACCGATCGCGATCCGGTCCCCGCCGATCGGTACCAGGCCGACCTCGCCCTCGCCGTGCGGGTCGAAGCGCACCGAGGACCCGGCCGGGACGCACAGCCGCATCCCGTAGGCCGCGGCACGGTCGAAGTCGAGGCGCGGATTCGCCTCGAAGAAGTGGAAGTGCGAGGTGACGCTCACCGGCACGGGGGCGGTGTTGCGCACCCGCAGGTGCAGGGCCGGCTCGGGCTGGGGGGCGCCGGGGCCCGGTACGACCGCACCCGGTGCGTCCTCGCCGAGCGAGGCCGCACCCCGGATCGGGGACGAGACCACCGCGAGGCGGGACCCGTCGTCGAAGACGGCCTCCACGTGCACCTCGGTGACCACGTCGGCCACGCCGGGCAGCACGTCGTCGGGGCCCAGGACGCTCCGGGCCTCCTCGATGGCCTCCGACAGGCGCTTCCCGTCGCGCGCGGCCTCGCAGACCGTGTCCGCGACCAGCGCCGTCGCCTCGGGGACGTTGAGCCGCAGGCCCCGGGCCCGCCGGGCCCTCGCCAGTTCCGCGGCGCTGCGCAGCAGCAGCCGGTCGCGCTCCGTAGGGGTCAGCCGCACGCCGATCCACCACCTTTTGAGTCGATGGGTTAGAGCATCACTCTAACTCTTCATTCCATCGCTGGGAATCATTGACCTGGGGGCCGGGCCTGAGTCACATTGAGTGTCGCTCAAACACTTGCGTGACCACCCCCCGCCCTGCCAAGGGAGTCCCCCATGCCCATCGAACAGCGCGGAGTCGACACCATCCCGGAGGAGGAGCGGACGAGCGGTCCCCGTGACCTGGTCTCGATCCTCCTCGGCTCCAACCTCTGCCTCGGTGTGATCGTCTTCGGCTGGCTGCCCCCGTCCTTCGGACTGGGGCTGTGGCCCTCGCTCACCGCCATCGTGACCGGCACCGTCGTCGGAATCGCGGTGACCGCGCCGCTGGCACTGGTGTCCCTGCGCACGGCGACCAACCTCTCCACGTCCAGCGGCGCCCAGTTCGGGGTCCGCGGGCGGCTCGTCGGCTCGATCGTGGGCCTGCTGCTCTCCCTCGGCTACACCGCGCTCACCCTGTGGATCGGCGGGGACGTGATGGTCGGCGCCCTGTCCCGGCTCATCGGGCTGCCGGAGAACGGCGTCACGCGGGCCGCGATGTACGGCGTGCTCGCCGCCTGTACCGTCGTCGGGGCCGTTTTCGGCTACCGGCTGCTGCTGCGCATGAGCAAGATCCTTTCCATCGGCATGGTGATCCTGCTGGCCATCGGCGTCTACGCCTACGCGCCCGACTTCACCACCGCCGCGCCGGAGGCCTCGTACCTCCTCGGGTCCTTCTGGCCGACCTGGCTGCTCGCCGCCGTCGCCGCCGGACTCAGCGGCCCCGTCGCCTTCATCACCCTGCTCGGCGACTACACCCGCTACGTCTCCCCCACCAGGCACGCCCCCCGCAAGGTGTTCTGGGCCACCTCCTTCGGCCTGCTGATCGGCCTGCTCGTACCGCAGCTGTTCGGCACCTACACCGCGCTCGCCGCCAGGGCGGGCTCCACCGACTACGCCGGGCCGCTCGTCGCCGCCTCGCCGTTCTGGTACCTGCTCCCGCTGCTCGCCGCGGCCGCGGCGGGTTCCGTGGGCAACGCCGGGCTGATGCTGTACTCCATGGGCCTCGACCTCGACGCGATCGTCCCCAAGGCCACCCGCACGAAGGCCACCGTGATCGCCGCCACCGTCGCCACCGCCTTCGTCTTCGTCGGCTCCTTCGAGTGGAACGTGCAGTCCGCGATGACCTCCTTCGTGCTGCTGCTGACCGCCATCGGCACCCCGTGGGCCGTGATCACGCTGATCGGCTTCGTGCGCTGCCGCGGGCAGTACGACGCCGACGCCCTCCAGGTCTTCAACCGCCGCTCGGTGGGCGGGATCTACTGGTACCGCGGCGGCTGGAACCCGCGCGCCACCGCCTCCTGGGCGATCGGAGCCGGTGTCGGCCTGCTCGCCGTGAGCACCCCCTTCTACGAGGGCCCGCTGCTCGCCCTGACCGGCGGGGTGGACTGCTCCTTCATCTTCTCCGGCCTGGCCGGCGGCCTCGTCTACACGGCGCTGACCGCCCGCACCGCGTCCGCCGTCGCCCCCGCCGCGGCGCCCGCCACGGAGGAACCCGCCACCGTGTGAGGCCTCCCCGCCTCCCGGGGGGGGGGGGGGGGGGGGGGGGGGGGGGGGGGGGGGGGAGGGGGGGGGGGGGGGGGGGGGGGGGGGGAGGGGGGTGGGGGAGGGCCCCCCCCCCCCCCCCCCTCCCCCCCCCCCCCCCCCCTCTCCCTCCCCCCCCCCCCCCCCCCCCCCCCCCACCCCCCCCCCCCTCCCCACCCCCCCCCCCCCCCTCCTCCCCCTGGGAGCCGGGACTTCGCGGTGCCTAGCCGAGCGGGTGCATCCAGCCGTGGGTGTCGGCGGTGCGGCCCGTCTGGAGGTCGAGGAGCGCCTTGCGGAGCTTCATCGTGACCTCGCCGGGCTCGCCGTCGCCCTGGATCCAGTTGGCGCGCTCGGACTTGACCGAGCCGACCGGGGTGATGACGGCGGCGGTGCCGCAGGCGAACACCTCGGTGAGGGTGCCGTTCTCGTTGTCGCGCTTCCAGTCCTCGGTGGAGATGCGGCCCTCCTCGGCGGTGTAGCCGAGGTCGCGGGCGATGGTGAGGAGGGAGTCACGGGTGATGCCCGGCAGGAGCGAGCCGGTCAGCTCCGGGGTGACGATCCGCTGCGTCCCGTCCTCCTGGCCGTACACGAAGTACAGGTTCATGCCGCCCATCTCCTCGATCCAGCGGTGCTCGACGGCGTCCAGCCAGACGACCTGGTCGCAGCCGTGCGAGGCGGCCTGGGCCTGGGCCACGAGGGAGGCCGCGTAGTTGCCGCCGGTCTTGGCGGCGCCGGTGCCGCCCTTGACGGCGCGGACGTACTCCTCGGAGAGCCACACGGAGACGGGCTTGACGCCACCGGGGAAGTACGCGCCGGCGGGCGAGGCGATGACCATGAAGAGGAACTCGTTGGCCGGGCGGACGCCCAGGCCGACCTCGGACGCGAACATGAACGGCCGCAGGTACAGGGAGGCCTCGCCGGAGTCCGGCACCCAGGCGCTGTCCTGCTTGATGAGGGCGTCACAGGCCTCGATGAACAGCTCGGCCGGCAGCTCCGGCATCGCCATGCGGCGGGCGGAGGCCTGGAAGCGCTCGGCGTTGGCCCGGGGGCGGAAGGTGGCGACGGTGCCGTCGGGCTGCTTGTAGGCCTTGAGGCCCTCGAAGATCGTCTGCGCGTAGTGCAGGGTCATGTTCGCCGGGTCCATCGACAGCGGCGCGTAGGGGACCAGCTCGGCGTCGTGCCAGCCGCGGCCCTCGGTCCACTTGATCGTCACCATGTGATCGGTGAAGTGGCGGCCGAAGCCGGGGCTGGCCAGGATCGCCTCGCGCTCCGCGTCGGACAGCGGGTTCGAGGAGGGCTTGAGCTCGATCGTGGGCGTCGTCATGAGTGCTTGTCCTTCACCGTTGTGTATGGCGGACCGCGCTCATGCGTACCAGGACGTCCGAGCTTCCCCGTTTTCCGCGGCCTCGCGTTCGATTATCGCGCGCGAGGGGGCTCCGGTGAAACGGGGTGATTGCGGCCCAGGGGAGATGGTGGCACCCGGGGCCGCACAGGAGAAGCCGCCGGGTCCGGTGGTCGCGACCCTGCGGCTTCCTGAGGTGGAGCTGCCGGGTCAGCCGGCTACGCGTGCGGCGAGGGCGTCGCCGATCGCGTCGGTGGAGCGGAAGGTCCCGTCGCGCTCGGCCAGGTCGGCGGAGACGGCGTCCTCGATGCGGACGGCCTCGGCCTCGTGGCCGAGGTGGCGCAGCAGGAGGGCGACGGAGAGGATCGTCGCGGTCGGGTCGGCCTTGCCGGTGCCCGCGATGTCGGGGGCCGAGCCGTGGACGGGCTCGAACATCGACGGGAAGGCGCCGGTCGGGTTGATGTTCCCGGAGGCGGCCAGGCCGATCCCGCCGGTCACGGCGGCGGCCAGGTCGGTGAGGATGTCACCGAAGAGGTTGTCCGTGACGATGACGTCGAAGCGCTCGGGCTGGGTGACGAAGAAGATCGTCGCGGCGTCGACGTGCAGGTAGTCGGTGGTGACCTCGGGGTACTCCTGGCCCACCTTGTCGAAGATGTTCTTCCACATGTGGCCCGCGTACACGAGGACGTTGTTCTTGTGAACCAGCGTCAGCTTCTTGCGCGGGCGGGCGTTGGCCCGCTCGTACGCGTCACGGACGACGCGCTCCACGCCGTACGCGGTGTTGATGCTGACCTCGGTGGCCACCTCGGCGGGGGTACCGGTGCGCAGGCTGCCGCCGTTGCCGGTGTACGGACCCTCGGTGCCCTCGCGGACCACGACGAAGTCGATCTCCGGACGGCCGGCGAGCGGGGTGGCCGTGTTGGGGAAGAGCTTCGAGGGGCGCAGGTTGATGAAGTGGTCGAAGGCGAAGCGGAGCTTCAGCAGCAGACCGCGCTCCAGGACGCCGGACGGGACCGAGGGGTCACCGATGGCTCCGAGCAGGATCGCGTCGTGGTGCTTGAGCGCTTCGAGCTCCGCGTCCGGGAGGGTCTCACCGGTGCGGTGCCAGCGCTGGGCGCCGAGGTCGTACTCCTTGGTCTCCAGCTTCGCATCCTGGGGCAGGACCGCGGTAAGGACCTTGAGGCCCTGAGCCACGACTTCCTGGCCGATGCCATCACCGGGGATCACTGCGAGATTGATGCTGGTCGACATGACGGAACCGTACTCCGTGTCCCAGCCCTCAGACATATCGCGTCCACCATGTGGACCAATGGTCCGCCGGGGACGCGATGTGCCGCGGGCGGCCGGTGTGGCCGCGGGCCGGTGGGATCAGTGGGATCAGTGGGATCCGCGGGCGGGATCCGCGGGCTCCGCAGGGTCTGCGGGGTCTGCGGGATCCGCGGGATCAGTGGCCGGTCGAGCCGCCGTTGTCGCGGCGGTCCAGCGCGCGCTGGAGGGCGGCCGCGGCGTTCTTGCGGTCGGCGTCGGCCGGGGAGGAGTGGCGGACGCGACGGGTGGCGGCGGAGGTGGGGGTCATGGTGATCGACTCCTTGAGATCACGGCGTGGCGGGGCCACGGATGAGGGGTTCCTTCAAGGCGCCGGAAGAGGCGGGAAGCGGCGCGGCAGGGGTTGCCTGCCCAGGGGCGCGCGCTATCGACCGCCATTCGCTGGATCAGCGAGACGTTCGGCTCCTACAAAGCTAGGCCAGGTGCGGCTGTATGTCTCGGCAATTACTCGGACTTCCTACTATCTGAGACGCCCGAGCCCCCGGAAGACCCCTTCCAGAGGCTCCGTTTTCAGCCCTTGTCGGCCCTGAGTTCCCTGATCAGAGCCCTGACGGCGAGAGTGGACGCCAATTCCGTTGTGGTGACGTATCCCACGCGCCTCACCGGCCCCGCAGGGCCCAATCCGGCGATCTCGACGGCGTCCGTGGCCTCGCGCAGCGACAGCTCCGGCAGGATCGCCATACCCAGCCCCCGGCCGACCATGGTCAGCACCATGGCGTCGTCCTCGGCCTTCACGGTGGCCCGCGGGATCCAGTCCTGGGCCCGCCACCAGTCCCGGGTGTAGGAGCCGCAGTTCTCGTCCCAGTCCAGCAGCGGCAGCGCCTTCGGATCGGGGTGCCCGACCGGATGGACGAGGGAGTAGGCCTCCCGGGTGAGCTCCCCGCTCAGCAGGCCGACCGGCAGACCGGTGGACGGCCCGGCGGATCCCCCGGCCGACGGTACGTCGCTGGACGCGCCCAGGGTCGCGATGGCGAGGTCCGCCCGCCCCGCCGCCACCTCCCCCGCGGTCCCGGCGCCGAGTTCGCGCACCACCCTGACCTCGGGCCGGATCCCGGGGTGCCGTGCGGTCAGCCGTTCCAGCGCGGGCGGCAGCAGGTGCAGGGCCGCGCTGCGGAAGGCGGCGATGCGCAGGACCCCGTCCGGCACCCCCGGCCCGGCGGGGGCCCGGCCGGCGGCGCGGGCCTCCGCGCCCAGCACCTCGTAGAGCCGCAGGATGCGCCGGCCCAGCGCCACGGCCCGCTCCCCCGCCAAAGTGGGCGAGGCGCCGGCGCGCCCGCGGTCGAAGAGCACCGCGCCGACCTTGGCCTCACTGCCGCGCACCGAGTGGGAGACGGCCGACTGGCTGATGCCGAGCCGGTTCGCGGCGGCGGAGAAGCCACCCGTCTCGGCGACGGCGACCAGCACCCTCAGTTCCTGCGGGGCGAGCTCGGTCACGGGGTCCCACCTCGGTGTATGAGCCGTGTTCATGGGTGCGCGGCTTCCATGAGCCCAACCCCCTGCCCGGCCTCGGGATTCCTTCCTACGGTCGTCGCCATGACCACGCACACCGCTTCCGCCGTCCACCTGACCGCCCGCCCCGTCGGTTTCCCCTCCCCCTCCGGGTTCGCCCACGTCTCCCATCCCGTTCCCGAACCCGCCCCGGGCACCGCACTGGTGGAGAACCTGCTGCTGTCGGTGGACCCGTACCACCGCGGGATGATGGACGGCGGCGAGGGCGGCTTCGACCTCCACTCCCCCCTCGAAGGCCGCTCGGTGGGCCGGGTGACCGCCTCCCGCGATCCGGGCCTGGCCGAGGGCGACCTGGTCTTCCACCGCTCGGGCTGGCGCACCCACGCCCTGGTCACCCTGGGAGTGGACGGCACGCGCAAGCTGCGCGGCCACGCGGGCGTCCCCCTGGAGGCGTACCTGTCCATCCTGGGCGGGACCGGCCTGACCGCGTACGCCGCCCTCACCCGGACGGCGGCCCTGCGCGAGGGCGAGGACCTCTTCGTCTCGGCCGCCGCGGGCGG
This sequence comes from Streptomyces sp. NPDC031479, assembly GCF_055581065.1. Lineage (NCBI taxonomy): Bacteria > Bacillati > Actinomycetota > Actinomycetes > Kitasatosporales > Streptomycetaceae > Streptomyces > Streptomyces sp. NPDC031479. The sequence continues at coordinate 54,506 of NZ_JBVIKC010000050.1, read as the reverse complement.
GGTCGGCACGGCCACCGGGCACATCGCCCGGCTGCTCGGCGCCCGCCGGATCATCGGCAGCGCGGGCTCGGCGGCGAAGGTCCGCCACCTCACCGGGGCCCTCGGCTTCGACGCCGCCTTCGACTACCACGACGGGCCGGTCGGCGAGCAGCTGGCGCAGGCCGCCCCGGAGGGCATCGACGTCTACGTGGACAACGTGGGCGGAGACCATCTGGAAGGCGCGATCGACGTCCTGCGGGAGTACGGGCGGATCGCCTGGGTCGGCGGCATCTCGATGTACAACGGCGACCGCTCCCCCGCCGCACCCCGCAACCTCTTCGAGGTCGTACACAAGTCGCTTCGCCTGGAAGGGGTATTGGTTCGAAATCACACCAATCTGCAGGACGAGCTGGAGGACTTCCTGGTCCCCCACCTGCGCAGCGGGCGGGTGAGCACCGACACCACCGTTGTCCAGGGATTCGACCGGACCGTGGAGGCATTCCTGGGCGTACTGCGCGGGGAGAACCTGGGCAAGATGCTGGTCCGTCTCAAGGACTGAATCCGGCCCAACCGGATGTTCACCGAGTTCTTACCGCACGGATGTAGACCTTTGCGGCGGCTGCCGTCACTCTTGCGGTCAATGTGCCAGCGGGGCACTTGAGTTGGAGGCGAGCAGCCAGTGACACCGATCAGCCGCAGAGGTTTCGTGGGAATCGGCGCCGGGCTCGTGGCAGGGGCGACCCTGCCCGCGATCACGCCGACGACGGCGGCCGCGGCCGCCGCGACCGGCACGATCACCGATGTGAAGCACGTGGTGATCCTGATGCAGGAGAACCGCAGCTTCGACCACTACTTCGGCAGGCTGAAGGGCGTCCGCGGCTTCGGCGACCGCGCCGCCGGCAACATCCCCGGCGGCTGGGGCACGTTCAACCAGGCCAACTGGGTCGGACGCCAGTACCCGTGGAAGCTCTCCGCCACCCCGGCGGCCGGCGGCGCCGACAGCGAGACCCTGGCCCAGTGCACCGGCGACCTCCCGCACAGCTGGACCTCGCAGCACGCGGCCTGGAACAAGGGCCGGATGGACAACTGGGTCTACGGCGTCGGCAAGACCCACACCCTCGGCTACCTGGACCGCGGGGACATCCCCTTCCACTACGGGCTCGCCGACAACTACACGATCTGCGACGCCTACTTCTGCTCCACCCTCAGCGCCACCGGCCCCAACCGCACGTTCCTGTGGAGCGGCAAGGTCGAGGCGGGCAGCAAGGACGGCGGCGAGGAGTCCGGGCTGACCTGGGAGACGTACGCGGAGGCGCTCCAGCGGGCCGGGATGACCTGGAAGGTCTACCAGAACGCGCAGGACAACTACGGGGACAACGGCCTCGCGTACTTCAAGCAGTTCACCGACGCCAAGCCCGGCGACCCGCTGTGGGACCGGGGCATGGCCTCGGTCCCCAAGGTCACCGGCTCCACCCCGGACGACATCGCCGCCGCCATCCGCGCGGACGTCGTCGCCGGCACGCTGCCGCAGGTGTCCTGGGTGGTGGCGAACGAGGCCTTCTCCGAGCACCCGTACGCCCCGCCCGGTGACGGCGCGCACTTCGTGGACCTGGTCTACCGGGCGCTCGCCGCGAACCCGGAGGTCTTCGACTCCACCGTCCTGTTCCTCAACTACGACGAGAACGACGGCTTCTTCGACCACGTCCCGCCGCCGGTCGCCCCGCCCGGGACCGCCGGAGAGTTCCTCGACGGCGTCCCGATCGGCCTCGGCTTCCGCGTCCCGATGCTCGTGATGTCGCCGTGGACCCGGGGCGGCTGGGTCAGCTCCGAGGTCTTCGACCACACCTCGGTGCTCCGCTTCATGGAGACCTGGACGACGGCCCTGGGCACTCCGGCCACCTGTCCCAACATCAGCCCCTGGCGCCGCAAGGTGGTCGGCGACCTGACCGGCGTGTTCGACTTCGCGCACCCCGTCTACGGGGTCCCCTCGGGCCTGCCGGGAACCGCCAAGGTGATCGGGCAGGCGACCTGCGGCCCGCTGCCCAACCCGGCCCCCCAGGACAACGCCCTCCCGGCGCAGGAGCCCGGAACGCGCCCGGCGCGGGCGCTGCCGTACCAGGTCAACGGCAACCTGGACCGCTTCGAGTTCGGGACGCTCGGCCAGATCACGGCCTGGTTCTCGATGACCAACCAGGGCGGCCCGGCGAAGCAGGCGGCGCACTTCTCCATCCACCCGCACCAGCACCGGGACACCACCGCCTGGCAGTACACCGTCGACCCCGGCACCACCGCCACGGACTGGTTCAGCGTCGGCATCGGCAACGGATCCGGCAAGTACGACATCTCCATGTACGGACCCAACCGCTTCCTGCGCCGCTTCATCGGCGACGCGACCAAGGCGGGCAAGTCCCTGGAGGTCGCCGCCCGCTTCGCGGTCGAGTCGGGCACCGGCAAGATGGCCATCTGGTTCAAGATGACGAACGCGTCCGCCTCGCCGGTCACCTTCACCGTCCGCTCGAACGCCTACCGCACGGACGGGCCGTGGACGTACACCGTCCCGGCGAACTCCTCGCGCGAGGACTTCTTCAACGCGGTCGCGTACAGCAAGGGGTGGTACGACTTCACGATCCTGACCGACGCCGACGGCACCTGGTCGCGCCGCTACACCGGCCACATAGAGACGGGCGCCGCGAGCGTCTCCGGGTCCTGACCGGACCCTGTCGGGTCTAGAGCACGTCGCCGTTGCGCCAGTCGAAGTCGAGCCGCCCGGCGGGGTCCAGCACGGCCCCGCCGGGCAGCGTCCACACGTACGTCGAGCCCTCCTCGTCGGGGAGCCGCTCGGGGCCGTCCGGGCCGAGCACGCCGACGGGCCCGGGGTGGGGGCGCCAGCCGCGGCCCGCGTACAGGGCGGCCCCGGCCTCGGAGGCGGACAGGGCGCCCAGCAGGTAGGCCCGCCCGATCACCCCCTCCAGGCCGGCCATCACCGCCCCGCCCAGCCCTGCGCGGCGCAGGCCGGGCCGTACCGCCACGGCCTCCACGTACCCGGTGCGCAGGGCGCGGCCCCGGTGCAGCACCCGGCGCTGGACGACGCTGCCGTGCGCGACGAGCTCCCCGTCCCGGTGGAGCAGGGCGTGCACACCCCCGAGGGCGTGCTCGAAGTCCTCGTCGCCGAAGTCCCCCTCGAAGGCGCGGTCGAGCAGCTCCCGGATCGCGCGCAGCTCCCCGGCGCGCAGTTCGGCGGTGTGGACGAGGCGTACGGTCACGGCTTCTCCAGCCAGTCGGTGTACCAGGTGCGGAAGTCGGGGGCGGCGGGGACGAATCCTCCCCAGTCCGGGTCCAGCCACCACACCTGTCCGGCGAACGGGCCGTTCAGGATCAGCCGGAGGTACATCCCGCAGCCCTCCTCGGCGAGGGTGAGCGTGCCTGCGGTCAGCTCCGCGGCCGCGCGGCCGAGCGGCCCGGGGCGCGGCGCGGCCGGCGGGAAGGGCGCCGCCGCACGGCCCGGCCGCCGGTCGTCCTCCCATTCCCCGTCCACCGCCCAGTCCTCCCCGGCCGCCGCCCCCGGGCGCGGGGTGACCAGCGGCAGCAGCCCGTGGCCGGGCCCCGCCGGGCCGTCGCCCACCGCGGTCACGAAGGCCCGGTACTGCGGCGGCAGCCGGATCCCGTGCAGCTCCTCGAAGCCGTCGACCGCCGCCGGGGCGAGCGGGGCGGCCAGCGCGTACCGGTGCGTCCGCGCCCCGTGCCGGGCGTGCCCCGGATCCCGGGCGGCCTTCTCCCGCAGCCGCTCCCGTACGGCGCGCGCGTCCCAGATCTCCATCCGGGGACGGTATCAACGCCCCCGCAGCCTGCCGCGGAGCCGCCCCAGCTCGGCCCCGGTCAGGCCCGCCGCACGCAGGTAGGCCGCCGCGTCCAGGCGCTGGGCGGCGTCGCGGGCGAGGGCGTGGACGGTGGTGCCGAGTCCGGTGACGTAGTCCTCGATCTCGGCGGCGTCGTAGGGACTGCCCTGCGCGGCGTACCGGGCGCGTACGCGCGGCTCGCTCAGCCCGTGGTCGTCGGCGATCTCCTCGGCGCTCGCGCCCGCGAGCCGCAGCAGGACGAGCGCGACGATCCCGGTGCGGTCGCGGCCCAGACCGCAGTGGAAGACCACCGCGCCCGGCGGGGCGTCGGCGACGGCGCGCGCGACGGTGGCGACCCGGTCGGGGAAGCGGTCCAGGAAAGGCCGGAAATACGCGGGGGTCGCGAAACCCGGGGTGCCCCACCACACGTCCCAGAAGTCCCGGTGCTCGATGCCGTCGAGCGGGATCCCCAGCGTGGTGATCCCGGCCGGGCGGGGTGCGTGGTCCAGCGGCCGCTCGTCGTCGTTGCGCAGGTCGATGACGGTCCGCACGCCGTGCGCGGCGAGGGTGGTCCAGCCCTTGGCGGTGAGGTCGTCGAGGCTGTCCGCGCGTACCAGGACCCCGGGCGGCAGGCTCCCGAGGCCGCCGAGGTCGCGGGCGTTGAAGCAGCCCTCCCAGTCGACGAATCGACCGACGTTCGTCACGGTCATAGCCCCCCTGTCAGTACACATCGGACAGTCATCGAGGACGCGGCTCTGGCCTCAGGGGTTCCCCCGCGTGAAGATCTGCGCATGTCGCCCCGTACCCAGCAGTGGACCCCGACCCATGGCCAGCCCTACCGGCCCGTCGCCTACCGGCCCGCGCGCATGCCGAGCGAGGAATCCCTCGCGCGCGCGGCGGAGCTGCGGGCCCGGATGGACGAGCGGCGCACCGTACGCCACTTCTCCCCGGACCCGGTACCCGACCAGGTCGTCCTCGACGCCGTCGCCTGCGCGGCCACCGCCCCCTCCGGGGCGCACCAGCAGCCGTGGACCTTCGTCCTGGTCAAGGACCCGGGCGTGCGGCGCCAGATCCGCGCCGCGGCCGAGCAGGAGGAGGAGATCTCCTACGACGGCCGCCTCGGCGACGAGTGGCTGGCCGCCCTGCGCCCGATCGGCACCGACGCGGTCAAGACCCACCTGACGGACGCCCCGGCGCTGATCGTGGTCTTCCAGCAGCGGTACTGGCTCGGCCCGGACGGCACGAAGCGCAAGCACTACTACGTCGACGAGTCGGTCGGCATCGCCGTCGGGATGCTGCTGTCCGCCCTGCACCTGTCGGGCCTGGCGGCCCTCATCCACACCCCGAGCCCGATGCGGTTCCTGGGCCACGTCCTGAACCGCCCGGAGAACGAGAAGGCCTTCGCGGTCATCCCGATCGGCTACCCGTCCGCCGACTGCGAGGTCCCGGACCTGATCCGCAAGTCCCTGGACCAGGTGCTGGTGGAGGTCTGAGCGGGTCCCTCCCGGATCCTGCCCGGCCCGCACCGCCCGGCGGGATCCGGGAGCGGCGGTCCGGCTCCGGCGGGCCGGACACCCACCGGAGCCGGGCTATGTTGATCACATGACACGCAGTCACATCCCCTTGACCTCAACCCTTCTGGCCTGCCTCGCTCTCTCCGCCTGCGCGGCGGACAAGGAACCGCAGGGGGGTCCGCCCGCAGCCGCCGGAGCCCCGTCCGCCAAGGGGTCCGCCGCGGTGCAGCCCTTCAAGGACGACACCGACGTACCGTTGACCAAGCAGCTCGGCCAGAGCGAACTCACCCAGGCGATTCCCGACGCACCCGACGTGGTCCCCGGCTACTACCGCGGCAGCTCGCACAAGAGCCAGCCGGGTAAGGCCGACGACTGCGCCCCGCTGAACGGCCCCGCGCCGTCCGGCTGGCAGCGGGCGGGCCGCGGCGACTACGACTTCCAGGGCTCGACCCTCTCCCGAGGGATCAGAGTGAAGGTCTGCCAGTTCGACAACGCCCAGAACGCGAAAGCGGCGTACGACCTGTGGCCGGACAAGGACGAAGTGACTGAGGTCAAGGGGTCCAGCCAAGTCGGAGAGGAATCGATTTTCCTCGCGCACCGCGGATCGGGCGGTTCGGTCGCCGGCTACAGCCGGTCCGGCACGGTCGTCGTGCGGATCCATGTCGAAGACGCGGGCGGGGACCCCAAGGACGCCCATGACGTGCTGGCCGCCACCATCAAGCGGCTCCAGCAGGTCCAGGCGGGGCGTCGGGCCACGGCGACGGCGACGGAGATCGCCGAGCTGGAGCGGGCCCGGTAGCGGCGCCCGGCAAATGGATACCGCCCCCGCTCCGGACTTGGGGGTACCGGAGCGGGGGCGGGGTTCAGCGAGGGGCCGGTCAGCCCATGTGGGGGTAGCCGTACTCGGTCGGCGGGACCAGGGTCTCCTTGATGGAGCGGGTCGAGGTCCAGCGGAGCAGGTTCGAGGCCGCGCCCGCCTTGTCGTTGGTGCCCGAGGCACGGCCGCCGCCGAAGGGCTGCTGGCCGACGACGGCGCCGGTCGACTTGTCGTTGATGTAGAAGTTGCCCGCCGCGAAGCGGAGCTTCTCCATCGTGTCGGCGGCCGCGTAGCGGTCCTGCGCGATGACGGCGCCGGTCAGGGCGTACGCCGAGACGTTCTCCATCTGGGCGAGCATCTCGTCGTACTTGTCGTCCTCGTAGACGTGGATCGCGAGGATCGGGCCGAAGTACTCGGTCGTGAAGACCTCGTTCTCCGGGTCGGTGCACGCGATGACGGTCGGGCGGACGAAGTAGCCCTCGGCGTCGTCGTACGTGCCACCGGCGACGATCGTGCAGGTCGGGTCGGCCTTCGCACGGTCGATCGCGGCCTTGTTCTTCGCGAAGGAGCGCTCGTCGATGACCGCGCCGATGAAGTTGGTCAGGTCGCGGACGTCACCCATGGTGATGCCGTCGACCTCGGTGGCGAACTGCTCCTTGAAGCCGTCGTTCCAGATGGAGGCCGGAACGTAGGCGCGCGAGGAGGCGGAGCACTTCTGGCCCTGGAACTCGAAGGAGCCCCGGGTCAGGGCGGTCTTCAGGATCGCGCGGTCCGCGGACGGGTGCGCGACGACGAAGTCCTTGCCGCCGGTCTCGCCGACCAGGCGCGGGTAGGAGCGGTACTTCTCGATGTTGTTGCCGACCGTCTTCCACAGGTACTGGAAGGTCTTGGTCGAGCCGGTGAAGTGGATGCCGGCCAGCTCCGGGTGGTTCAGGGCCACCTCGGAGACGGCGATGCCGTCGCCGGTCACCAGGTTGATGACGCCCTTGGGCAGGCCGGCCGCCTCCAGGAGCTCCATGAGGAGGACCGCGGAGTGGGTCTGCGTCGGGGACGGCTTCCAGACGACCACGTTGCCCATCAGGGCCGGGGCGGTCGGCAGGTTGCCGGCGATGGCCGTGAAGTTGAACGGCGTGATCGCGTAGACGAAGCCTTCGAGCGGGCGGTGGTCGCTGCGGTTCCACACGCCCGCGGAGTTCGCGGCGGGCTGCTCGGCCAGGATCTGCCGGGCGAAGTGGACGTTGAAGCGCCAGAAGTCGACGAGCTCGCACGGGGTGTCGATCTCGGCCTGCTGCGCCGTCTTGGACTGGCCCAGCATGGTGGAGGCGGCCAGCTTCTCGCGCCACGGACCGGCGAGCAGCTCGGCGGCGCGCAGGATGATCGCGGCGCGGTCGTCGAAGGACATCGCGCGCCAGGCCGGGGCGGCGGCCAGGGCGGCGTCGACGGCCTCCTGGGCGTCGGCCTCGGTGGCGTTGGCGTAGGTGCCGATGACGGACTTGTGGTCGTGCGGCTGGACGACGTCGAAACGCTCGCCGCCGCCCATCCGCTTGACGCCGTCGATCGTCATGGGGAGGTCGATCGGGTTCTCGGACAGCTGCTTGAGCTGGAATTCGAGGCGCGTACGCTCCGGGCTGCCGGGAGCGTACGAGTGGACCGGCTCGTTGACCGGCGCGGGGACCTGGGTCACAGCATCCATGGGGCTGGTAACTCCTTGAGCTAGTGGGGTGCCTAGTTCTTGGTGATCATCGAGCGGAGGAAGAACAGCAGGTTGGCCGGCTTCTCCGCGAGGCGGCGCATGAAGTAGCCGTACCAGTCGGTGCCGTAGGCCGTGTAGACGCGCATCCGGTGGCCCTCGGCGGCCAGCCGCAGGTGCTCCTCGCTGCGGATGCCGTACAGCATCTGGAACTCGTACTCGTCCAGCTTGCGCCCTGCCTGGCGGGCCAGCTCCTGGCCGATGGCGATGAGACGCGGGTCGTGGGACCCGATCATCGGGTAGCCGTCGCCCTCCATCAGGATCTTCATGATCCGGACGTACGCCTTGTCGATCTCGGCCTTGTCCTGGTACGCGACCTCGGCCGGCTCCTTGTAGGCGCCCTTCACGATGCGGACGCGGCTGCCGGCGGCGGCCAGGCGGCGGGCGTCGGCCTCGGTGCGGAAGAGGTAGGCCTGGATCACGCAGCCGGTCTGCGGGAAGTCCCGGCGCAGCTCCTCGTGGATGGCGAACATGGAGTCGAGGGTGGTGTGGTCCTCGGCGTCCAGGGTCACGGTGGTGCCGATGGCCGCGGCGGCCTCGACGACCGGGCGGACGTTGGCGAGGGCCAGCTCGTGGCCGCCCTCCAGCGCCTGGCCGAACATGGACAGCTTGACGGACATCTCGACCGTCTCGCCCAGGCCCAGCGCGCCGAGGCGCTCGATGAGCTCCAGGTAGGCGTCGCGGGCCGCGTGGGACTGCTCCACGGCGGTGATGTCCTCGCCGACGACGTCGAGCGTGATCTCCAGGCCGCGCCGCGTGAGGTCCTCCACGATCGGGATGACCTGGTCGACCGTCTCACCCGGGATGAAGCGGTTCACCACGGGCTTGGTCACGGGGGCGGCGGAGACGATTCGACGCATCTTGTCGCTGCGCGAAGCGGCGAGGATCACGGGACCCAGCACGGGGCACCTCCAACGGGTGGCAGAAGCGGACTGCGGCCGCCGTGCGGGGTGGGCCGCGGCCGTGGGAAAACGCGAGTGAAACCACCGTGAAACCTAAGGATCTCCACGATCCTCTGCCATCGACAGCTGTCACGCATCCGTGGTCCGGATGTCATACATCTGTCTGAAGACCCGTGTGCGAGATGGGAGAATGGGCGCGTGAAGGGCGATTACCAGGACCTGGTCGACGAGATCTCGGCGCTGCTCGGCGCCCCGGCCACACTGGAGAACCGGGACTTCCGCCTCATCGCCTTCGGCGCCCACGACAGCGACGACGACCTCGTCATGGACCCCGTCCGCACCCGCTCGATCCTGACCCGGCAGTCCACGGCGGCCGTGCGGTCCTGGTTCGAGGCCTACGGGATCACCCGCGCGACCGGCCCCGTCCGCATCCCGGCCGCCCCGGACGCGGGGGTCTTCCGCGGGCGGATCTGCCTGCCGGTGCGCTACCGGGGCATCGTGCAGGGCTACGTGTGGCTCCTCGACCAGGAGCCGGGTCCCGGGGCGGAGGCCCTGGCCGCCGCGATGGAGGTGGCCGAGCGGATCGGGGTGCTGCTCGCCGAGGAGGCCAAGGCGGGCGCCGGCCTGTCCCGGGAGTTCCTCGCGGTCCTCACCGCCGGGCGGGGCTGGCAGCAGGACATGGCGGTGGCCGCGCTGCGGGTGGCCCTGGGGCCCGGGGCCGAGGGACTGCACGCCGCCGTGTGCGTGGCGCCGTGGGCCGGGGAGGCTCCCGCGTCGGTGCCGGGGGCGGCGGCGGTGTGCGTCGTACCGGGTGACGCCGCCGACGCGAACGGCGTGGCGGGTGCGTCCGGCGGGGGGCCCGGAGGCTCCGGGGGCGGGGCGCTCGCCGTCCTGCTCCGGCTGCGCTCGACGGACGCGCTGGCCCCGGCCCTGACCGCGGTGGGACGGCTGCTGCCCCGCCCCGGGCCCACGGGCTCCGGAGCCGCGGCGGCCGCGGCGGATGGCGCGCCGGGCCCGACCGCGGGCCTGTCCGACCCGGTCCGGACGCTCGCGGAGCTGCCCGCCGCCTGGACGCAGGCCACCGCCGCGGCCCGGACGGCCGCCGCCCGGCCCCTGCCGGGGCCGGTGGCGCAGTGGTCGGAGATCGGCCCGTACCGGATGCTGACCGCCCTGGCGGCGGGCCCGGCGGACGACCCGGCGACCCGGGCCCTGCTCGGCCCGGCCCACCGGGAACTGGCCCGCACCGCCGAGGTGTTCCTCGACTGCGCGGGCCAGGCGGGCCGTGCGGCGGCCGCGTTGGGCATCCACCGCCAGACCCTGTACTACCGGCTGGGCCGGGTGGAGCAGCTGACGGGGCTCGACCTGGACGACGGCGAGGACCGCCTGTTGCTCCACATGGCCCTCAAGGCCTCCCGGTTGCACGGCTGACCGACGGAAACGACCGGAACGGCGGAAGCGGCGGCGGGGCGGGGGCCGGCCGGCTCCTCCCCGCCGGCCGCCGCACGGGTCCGGCCGACGGTGCGGCGGCGGGCACGGCCCGGACCTCGCTCGGCCTTCGCCCGGACCTCGCTCAGCGCTCGCTCAGACCTCGTTCACCCCTCCCCGCCCTCCGCCTGGGCCGTGACCCCCTCGGCCACCCGCCGCAGGCCCTCGGTGAACTCCTCCGCCGTGGCGGCGCTCGCCGGGTCGAACAGCCACTGGATCATCAGGCCGTTGAGCAGCGCCTGGTAGACGGTGCCGCGGGTGCGCTCGTCGCGGTCGGTCACCTCGTCCTCCGGGATCCCGGTCAGCATGGAGATCAGGCCCCTGCGCCCCTCCCGCTGCGAGGCGCCGAGCATGGCCCGCAGTTCGGCGTGCCGACCACGGCTCAGCGCGATCTCCAGGCTGGCCGCCCAGACGGGAGCGGTCTCCTCCTGCCGGTCCACGACCCCCTCCCACAGGCCGTGCAGGCGCTCCAGCGAGCCGTCCGCACCGCCCAGGGCGCCCCCGAACCCCTCGCCCCATTCCTCCATCAGGGCGATGAAGGCCTGGGTGAGCAGGGCGTCCTTGGAGCCGTAGTGGTAGCCGATGGACGCCAGGTTGGTGCCGGAGGCGTTGACGATGTCACGCGCCGTCGTCCGCACGAACCCCTTCTCGGCCAGGCACTTCTTCGCGCCTTCGAGCAGATCTTCGCGATGTCCCATGGCGTCACGGTAGCAAGACAACCGTCCCATACAGAAGTTCCATACATCCGTCATAGACAAGCGTTTATGACGGATGTACATTCCTTCTCATGACGAACCCCGCCGCTACGACGCGCCTCGCCGGCCGCCGCGAATGGACCGCGTTCACGGTCCTGTTGCTGCCCCTGCTCCTGGTCTCGATGGACACCTCCGTCCTCTACTTCGCCATCCCGGCCATCACCCGGGAGCTCGACCCGAGCGCCACCCAGCAGCTGTGGATCTTCGACAGCTACGCCTTCGCCCTCGCCGGCCTGCTGATCACGATGGGCTCGCTCGGCGACCGGATCGGCCGCCGCAAGCTGCTGCTGATGGGAGCCGGCGCCTTCGGCCTCGCCTCCGTCGCCGCCGCCTACGCCACCAGCGCCGGGATGCTGATCGCGGCCCGCGTGCTCCTCGGCATCGGCGGCGCGACCCTGATGCCCTCCACCCTGGCCCTCGTGCGCAACCTCTTCCGCGACGACAGGCAGCGCGGCAAGGCCATCGCCCTCTGGTCCGGGGCCATGACCGGCGGCATCGCCCTGGGCTCGGTGCTCAGCGGCGTGATGCTGAACCACTTCTGGTGGGGCTCGGTCTTCCTGATCAACGTGCCCGCGATGCTGCTCCTGCTGCTCCTGGTCCCGGCGCTGGTGCCGGAGTTCAAGGACCCGGCGCCCGGCCGCTTCGACCTGCTGAGCATCCCGCTGTCGACGGCCGCCGTCCTGCCGGTGGTCTACGGGCTCAAGGAGATCGCCGCCGAGGGCTTCGAGCCCCTCTCCCTCGGCTGCCTGCTCGTCGGCCTGGCGTTCGGTTGTGCCTTCGTCCGCCGCCAGCACCGCGCCGAGGACGCGATGGTCTCCCGGGCGCTGTTCCGGGGGCGCGGCTTCGGGGCGGGCATCGGCCTCAACACCGTGGCCGCGTTCGCGATGATGGGCTCGGCCTACTTCACCACCCAGTACCTGCAGTCGGTGCTCGGCATGGGCACCCTGGAGGCGGCCCTGTGGAGCCTCGCGCCCTCCCTCTTCATCGGCGCCGCGGCCCCTGTCGGAGCGGCCCTGGCCCAGAAGACCGACCGGGCCCGCGTCATCGCCGGCGGCTTCGTGCTGGCGGCCGCCGGGTTCGGCCTGATCTCCCTGGTGGGCACCGACTCCCTGTGGCTGCTGCTGGCCGGCGCCGGGGTGCTGGCCTCCGGCATCGTGGTGGTGATGTCGCTGGTCTCCGACATGGCACTGGCCTCGGCCCCCGCCGAGAAGGCCGGCTCGGCCGCCTCACTGCTGGAGACGGGCCAGGAGTTCGGCGGCGCCCTCGGCATGGCGCTGCTCGGCAGCCTCGGCACCGCCGTCTACCGCTCCGACCTGTCGGGCGCCGAGCCCGCCGTCCGGGAGACCCTGGGCGGCGCGGTGGCCACCGCCGCGCAGACCGGCGGAGCGGCCGGCGCACAGCTGCTGGCCCTGGCCCGTGAGGCCTTCGTCCACGGAATGCAGTACGCGGCCTGGGGCGGTGCGGCCCTGCTCCTCGTGGCGGCGGCCGGCGCCCTGGCCCTGGCCCGGAGCGGGAAGGCCGCCGCCCCGGCCGCGGCGGAGCGGGCCGTCCCGGCCGCCGCACCGACGGTCTGAGGCCCGTAGCGGCGGGAGGAGGAGGACGCGAAAGGGCCCGGGGAACACCCCGGGCCCTTTCGGATGCGGTGCGGCGGTCAGCCGAGGTTGACCGTACGGGCCGACGCGGCGCCGATCTCGGCGGAGATGGCCGCGAGGACGTCGACCGGGACCTCGGCGTCGACGGTGAGGACGACGAGCGCCTCACCACCCTCCTCGGCACGGGCGACCTGCATGCCCGCGATGTTCAGACCGGCCTCGCCGAGCAGCTGCCCGACCTTGCCGACCACACCCGGGCGGTCGGTGTAGCGGAGCACGATCATGTGGTCGGCCAGGGCCAGGTCCACGTCGTACTCGCCCACGCCGACGATCTTCTGGAGGTGCTTGGGGCCGGCCAGGGTGCCGGAGACCGAGACCTCCTGACCGTCCGACAGGGTGCCGCGCACGGTCACCACGTTGCGGTGGTCCGGGGACTCCGAGCTGGTGGTCAGACGGACCTCGACGCCGCGCTCCTGCGCGAACAGCGGGGCGTTGACGTAGGAGACCGTCTCGTCGACGACGTCCTCGAAGACACCCTTGAGCGCGGAGAGTTCGAGCACCTTGACGTCGTGCTGGGTGATCTCGCCGCAGACCTCGACGTCGAGGCGGACCGCGACCTCGCCCGCGAGGGCGGTGAAGATGCGGCCGAGCTTCTCGGCGAGCGGCAGACCGGGACGGACGTCCTCGGCGATGACGCCGCCCTGGACGTTGACCGCGTCCGGCACGAGCTCGCCGGCGAGCGCGAGGCGCACCGACGTGGCGACCGAGATGCCGGCCTTCTCCTGGGCCTCGTCCGTGGACGCGCCGAGGTGCGGGGTGCAGACGACCTGGTCGAGCTCGAAGAGCGGGGAGTCCGTGCAGGGCTCCTTCGCGTACACGTCGAGACCGGCGCCGGCGACGCGGCCCTCCTTGATGGCCGAGTACAGCGCGGCCTCGTCCACGATCCCGCCGCGGGCGGCGTTGACGATGCGGACGGAAGGCTTCACCTTGTGCAGGGCCTCGTCCCCGATGAGACCGAGGGTCTCGGGGGTCTTGGGCAGGTGCACGGTGATGAAGTCGGCGACCTCCAGCAGCTCGTCCAGCGTCAGCATCTTGACGCCCATCTGGGCGGCGCGCGCGGGCTGCACGTAGGGGTCGTAGGCCACGATCTTCATGCCGAAGGCCGACATCCGCTGGGCGACCAGGACGCCGATGCGGCCGAGGCCGACGACGCCGAGGGTCTTCTCGCTGAGCTCGACGCCCGTGTACTTGTTCCGCTTCCACTCGCCGTTCTTCAGGGCGGTGTTGGCCTGCGGGATGTTGCGGGCGGTGGCGACGAGCAGACCGCAGGCGAGCTCGGCGGCGGTGACGATGTTGGAGGTCGGGGCGTTCACGACCATCACGCCGGCCTTGGTGGCGGCGGAGACGTCGACGTTGTCGAGACCGACACCGGCGCGCGCGACGACCTTCAGCTTCTTGGCGGCGGCGATCGCCTCGGCGTCCACCTTGGTGGCGGAGCGGACGAGGATCGCGTCGACGTCGACGATCGCGGGGAGCAGCTCGGCGCGGTCGGCGCCGTTGACGTGCCGGATCTCGAAGTCCGGACCGAGCGCGTCCACCGTGGCGGGCGACAGCTCTTCGGCGATGAGTACGACAGGTTTCGAGCTCACGTGGGTCCTCACAAGTCCAGTGCGGACGGCCGTCCCGACGGCCGCAGGCGGTGGAGGGGGTAGCCGCGTGGAAGACGCACGACACTGTGGGCCTGACGCGTTGTGTTGTGCAGTGTAGTAGCGGATCCGGGCCGGAATTCCGCCTGTACGGAAGGATCACCCGTCCGAGATTGGCCGGGGTGGACAATCCGCGCTACACGAGGCCTACATTCCGGCCATCTCCACCCGTGGGGGCAGTGCGCGGCGGGGCCGGAACGACACGTCCCGGCCCCGCCGCCCACGAGATCAGCTCTCGTCGCTGTCGACCCAGCTCATCAGCTTGCGCAGCTTCTTGCCGGTGGTCTCCAGCAGGTGGGCCTCGTCGGCCTTCTTGTACTCGTTGTACTTCGGCAGACCCGCCTTGTACTCGGCCATCCAGGTGTTGGCGAACTCGCCGCTCTGGATCTCGGCCAGGACCTTCTTCATCTCGGCCTTGGTGGCGTCGGTGATGACGCGCGGGCCGGTGATGTAGTCGCCCCACTCGGCGGTCTCGGAGACCGACCAGCGCATCTTCTCCAGGCCGCCCTCGTACATGAGGTCCACGATGAGCTTCAGCTCGTGCAGGCACTCGAAGTACGCGATCTCCGGCTGGTAGCCGGCCTCGGTCAGGACCTCGAAACCGGCCTTGACCAGAGCGGAGGCGCCACCGCAGAGGACGGCCTGCTCACCGAACAGGTCGGTCTCGGTCTCCTCGGTGAAGGTCGTCTTGATGACGCCGGCGCGGGTGCCGCCGATGCCGGCCGCGTAGGACAGCGCCAGGTCGAAGGCCTTGCCGGTGGCGTCCTGCTCGACGGCGGCGATGCACGGAACGCCGCGGCCCTCCTCGTACTGACGGCGGACCAGGTGGCCGGGGCCCTTCGGGGCGACCAGGGCGACGTCGACGTTGGTGGGGGGCTTGATGAAGCCGTACCGGACGTTGAAGCCGTGGCCGAAGAAGAGCGCGTCGCCCTCCTTGAGGTGGTCCTTGATGGACTCCTCGTAGATCTCGGCCTGGAGCGGGTCCGGGGTCAGGATCATGATGACGTTCGCCCATTCGGCGGCCTCCGACACGGAGACGACCTTCAGACCCTGCTCCTCGGCCTTGGCCTTGGACTTCGAGCCCTCCTTGAGGCCGACGACGACGTCGACGCCGGAGTCACGGAGCGACAGCGCGTGGGCGTGGCCCTGGCTGCCGTAACCGATGACCGCGACCTTGCGGCCCTGGATGATGGACAGGTCGGCGTCGTTCTCGTAGAACAGCTCGGCCACTGGGATATCTCCTTGGTGCGCTGGTGTTGCTCCCACCGTACGGCGGGGAACGGAATCTGAGTTTGTCGGTCTCGCCATTCGAACCGGGGCATTCGCGCCCCGGAGCGCCGCGGCCGGCGGGCGACCGCGGCCGGGCTCTGACGTCAGGCGCTGCGGTCAGGCACTGCGGTCGAGCGAGCGCAGGCTGCGGTCCGTGATGGACCGGCCGCCACGCCCTATGGCGATGGTGCCGGACTGCACGAGCTCCTTGATGCCGAAGGGCTCCAGCATCTTGAGCATGGCGCCCAGCTTGTCGGTGCCGCCGGTGGCCTCGATGGTGACGGCCTCCGGGGAGACGTCGACCGTCTTGGCGCGGAACAGCTGGACGATCTCGACGATCTGCGAGCGCGTCTCGTTGTCGGCGCGGACCTTCACCAGGACGAGTTCGCGCTCGATGGCGTTGTGCGGCTCCAGCTCGACGATCTTGAGCACGTTGACCAGCTTGTTGAGCTGCTTGGTCACCTGCTCCAGCGGGAGGTCCTCCACGTTCACGACGATGGTGATGCGGGAGATGTCGGGGTGCTCGGTGACGCCGACCGCGAGGGAGTCGATGTTGAACCCGCGGCGGGAGAACAGCGCGGCGATCCGGGCGAGGATGCCGGGCGTGTTCTCGACCAGGACGGAGAGCGTGTGCTTGGACATGTGAGGCGTTCTCTCTCTCAGGCTCTCTCGGCTCAGTCGTCTTCGTTGTCGCCGAAGTCGGGGCGGACGCCCCGGGCTGCCATGACCTCGTCGTTGGAGGTGCCGGCGGCGACCATCGGCCACACCATGGCGTCCTCGTGGACGATGAAGTCGATCACGACCGTGCGGTCGTTGATCGCGTTGGCCTCGGCGATGACCTTGTCCAGGTCCGCCGGGTCCTCGCAGCGCAGGGCGACGCAGCCCATGGCCTCGGACAGCTTGACGAAGTCCGGGACGCGGGTGCCCTTGCGGGGTGCGACGGACTCGCCGAGCTGGGAGCCGACGGTGTCGTGGCCGGTCTCGTCCGCGTGCAGCACGGTGTTGGAGTACCGCTGGTTGTAGAACAGGGTCTGCCACTGGCGGACCATGCCCAGCGCACCGTTGTTGATGATCGCGACCTTGATCGGGATGTTGTTCAGCGCGCAGGTGACCAGTTCCTGATTGGTCATCTGGAAGCAGCCGTCGCCGTCGATCGCCCAGACGGTGCGCTCCGGCATGCCGACCTTCGCGCCCATCGCGGCCGGGACCGCGTAGCCCATGGTTCCGGCGCCCCCGGAGTTCAGCCAGGTGCGGGGCTCCTCGTACTTGACGAAGTGCGAGGCCCACATCTGGTGCTGGCCGACGCCCGCCGCGAAGATCGTGCTCTTCGGCGCGAGCGCGCCGATCCGCTCGATGACCTGCTGGGGGGACAGCATGCCGTCCTCGGGCAGGTCGTAGCCCAGCGGGTAGGTGTCCCGCCAGCGGTTGAGGTCCTTCCACCAGGCGGTGTAGTCGCCCGCGTTGCCCTCGGTGTGCTCGGCCTGGACGGCCTGGATCAGGTCGGCGATGACCTCGCGGGCGTCGCCGACGATCGGAACGTCGACCTCGCGGTTCTTGCCGATCTCCGCGGGGTCGATGTCCGCGTGGATGACCTTGGCGAACGGCGCGAAGCTGTCCAGCTTGCCGGTGACGCGGTCGTCGAAGCGGGTGCCGAGCGCGATCAGCAGGTCCGACTTCTGGAGCGAGGTGACGCCGGTGACGCTGCCGTGCATGCCCGGCATGCCGACGTGCAGCGGGTGGCTGTCGGGGAAGGAGCCGAGCGCCATCAGGGTGGTGCAGACCGGGACCCCGGTCAGCTCGGCGAGGACCTTCAGTTCGGCCGTGGCGCCGGACTTCATGACGCCGCCGCCGACGTACAGGACCGGGCGCTTGGCCTGACAGATGAGCTTGGCGGCCTCGCGGATCTGCTTGGCGTGCGGCTTGGTGACCGGCCGGTAGCCGGGCAGGTCCATGGCCGGCGGCCAGGAGAAGGTGGTCTTCGCCTGGAGGGCGTCCTTGGCGATGTCCACCAGGACCGGGCCCGGACGGCCGCTGGCGGCGATGTGGAACGCCTCGGCGATCGTCCGCGGGATGTCCTCGGCCCTGGTGACCAGGAAGTTGTGCTTGGTGATCGGCATCGTGATGCCGACGATGTCCGCCTCCTGGAAGGCGTCCGTGCCGATCGCCTTGGAGGAGACCTGGCCGGTGATGGCGACGAGCGGGACGGAGTCCATGTGCGCGTCGGCGATCGGGGTGACCAGGTTGGTGGCGCCCGGGCCCGAGGTGGCCATGCAGACGCCGACCTTGCCGGTGGCCTGCGCGTAGCCGGTGGCGGCGTGTCCGGCGCCCTGCTCGTGGCGGACCAGGATGTGACGGACCTTCTTGCTGTCCATCATCGGGTCGTACGCGGGGAGAATGGCGCCGCCCGGGATGCCGAAGACGGTGTCGCACCCCACCTCTTCGAGAGAGCGGATGAGGGACTGGGCGCCCGTGACGTGCTCAACTGCGGTGGGCTGGTGTCCACCCGTACGGGGCCGCGGCTGCGGATGGTGGGCCCCGGTGGCCTGCTCGGTCATCGGCATTCTCTTCTCGAAGCTGAGGGTTTTACGAGGGGCGGGGATCCCCCGGATCAGGACCGGGGGCGTGTGCCAGTGCAACAAAAAACCCCTCGTGCCTGGTGGCAAGCGAGGGGAGCGCGTCGGTAGCGTTGAGCGGGGACATGGTGGTCCCAGCTTCAGCCGACGCGCTTTCCAAGTACGAGAATTCGGGTGCGCATGGCACTGACCCTCCCTCCGGCGGGAGGTCGATGTCAAGCGGGTGGGACGGGCGTCTCATTATTTGAGCCTCTACGGATGACCATCGAACCACCGGACGAGCCACCGGCCAAGGCCGGCTGGGCCGTACCGCCCGGTACTGGGAACGTACTCCTCACGAGCGCGCGCCGCAGCCTGTATTCGTCGAGTGGTCCGGAGAAGGCCGCTCCCTGGCCGTGGGTGCACCCCATGGCCCGCAGGGCCAGCACCTGCTCCGGCAGGTCCAGGCCGTCCGCCACGGACTGCATGCCCAGGTCATTTGCGATACGCAACAATCCTGCGGTGATCTTGTGCAGCCGGGCGGACTCGACCACCCCCTCGACCAGCCCCCGGTCCAGCTTGAGGAGGTCCACGGGAAGCCTGCGGAGGGCGCTGATGGCCGCGTAGCCGCTGCCGAAGCCGTCGAGGGCGATCCGGACGCCGAGCCGGTGCAGGGCCGTCAGGCGGCGCTCCAGCTCGTCGAAGGGCACTCTGGGGTCGGAGGCGGCCAGTTCCAGCACCAACGCCCCGGAGGGCAGGCCGTGCCGGGCCAGCAGCGCCTCCACGGAACCGCGGGGCATGGACCGGTCGAGCAGCCGTTGCGCGGTCATCCGTACGGCCACTGGTACGTCGTGTCCGGCCCGGTGGCGCTCGGCGGCCCGCTCGACGGCCTCCTCCAGCAGCCAGCGGCCCAGTTCGGCGGTGCGCGCGGCGTCCTGCCCGGCGGCCCCCGCCTCACCGTGCTCGGCCACCCGGAGGAATTCGGCCGGCGTGAAGAGGATCCCCTGGGCGGACCGCCAGCGGGCCTGGGCGGCCACCGCGGTGACCTCACCGGTGGCCAGCGAGACCACGGGCTGGTGCAACAGGGCGAAATCGCCCTCGTGGAGCGCGGTGCGCAGCCGGCCCGCCAGCTCGGCCTTGCGGACGACCTCGGCCTGCATCTGGGGGGCGTACAGCTCGACGCGGTCCTTGCCGCCGGCCTTGGCCCGGTACATCGCCAGATCCGCGTTGCGCATCAGGTCCGAAGGGGTGATGCCGGGGTCGGCGAAGGCCACACCGATGCTGGCGGCGACCCTGACCTCACTGCCCCCGATGCGGTAGGGCTGGGAGAGGGTGCTGCGCAACCGCTCGGCGATCTCGTGCACCTGGTACTCGCGGGCACTGCGGTCGCGGCTGCCGTCGCCGAGGATCAGGGCGGCGAACTCGTCCCCGCCGAGCCGGGCCGCGGTGTCCCCCGCCCGGACGGCGTCCTGGAGGCGGTGGGCGGCCTCGACGAGCAGCTCGTCGCCGGCCTGGTGGCCGATGGTGTCGTTGACCGCCTTGAAGCCGTCCAGGTCGATGAAGAGCACGGCGGTGCTGTGGTCCCCGGCCCGGCGGCCGGTGAGCGCCTGGCGGACCCGGCGGGTGAACAGGGCCCGGTTGGGCAGGTCGGTCAGCGGGTCGTGTTCGGCGCTGTGCTGGAGCTGGGCCTGGAGGCGGACCCGCTCGGTGACGTCCCGGCTGTTGAGGATGAGCCCGCCCTGGTGCCGGTTGACGGTGGACTCCACGTTGAGCCATTCACCGCTGCCCGATTCGAACCGGCACTCGATGCGGGTCGTCGGCTCCTCGGCGGGCGCTGCGGCCAGGAAGCGGCGCACCTCGTGGACCACGCGTCCGAGGTCGTCGGGATGGATCAGGCTGGCCAGCTCGCTGCCGATGAGCTCCTCCGCCTCGCGGCCGTAGACCCCGGCCGCGGCGGGGCTGACGTAGCGCAGGGTCCCGGTGGGCGCGGCGATCATGATGACGTCGCTGGAGCCCTGGACCAGGGAGCGGAAGTGGTTCTCCTTCTGGGCCAGTT
The DNA here is from genome assembly GCF_055581065.1 of Streptomyces sp. NPDC031479. Taxonomy (NCBI): domain Bacteria; kingdom Bacillati; phylum Actinomycetota; class Actinomycetes; order Kitasatosporales; family Streptomycetaceae; genus Streptomyces; species Streptomyces sp. NPDC031479. Next base: position 34,293 of record NZ_JBVIKC010000050.1, on the reverse strand, counting down.
CCTGCGTGAGCGCGATGTTGTCGAGGAGCATGATGCCCTGACGGATGACGAGGGCGAGGACCACGGTGCAGCCGGTGAAGACGACCATCCGGTCGACCTTCCGGCCGTCGACGACGTTGTAGAGGATCCCGAGGGTGCAGACGGCGGCGGCGAGGTAGGGAGTGAGGGCGGGCAGCGAGCCGGTGATGGGACGGCTGTGGGGCCGTTCCGCGCGCGGGGGCGCGGCCCGGTCGACGCCGTCGGTCCGGCGGGCCCCCCAGGGCGCGTAGGCGAGCAGCAGGGAGCCGGCGAACCAGCCGGCGTCGAGGATCTCGCCGGAGCGGTAGGTGGTGTTCAGCAGCGGCGAGGTGAACAGCGCGTCGCTCAGGACGGTCAGGGCGAGCGCCGCGATGGCCGTGTTGACGGCGGAGCGGTTGTTCGCGGAACGGCGGAAGTGCAGGACCAGGACCATCGAGACGAGCGCGATGTCCAGGAGCGGGTACGCGAGCGAGAGCGCGGCGCGCGGGACGCTGCCGGGCTCTCCGGACTGGGCGGTGCGCGCGGCGTTGGCGAGGGCCAGGCTCCACGAGAGGGTCAGGAGCGAGCCGCCGATGAGCCAGGAGTCGAGTCCGAGACAGACCCAGCCGGCCCGGGTGACAGGGCGTTTGGCGAGGACGAGCAGGCCCACGATGGCGGGCGGGGCGAAGCAGAGGAAGGCGAAGTCGGCGAGCGAGGGCTCGGGGACCGTCTGGCCGAGGATGACCTCGTACCAGCCCCAGACGGCGTTCCCGAGGGCTCCCATGAGCGAGGAGAACGCGAACATCAGCCAGGCGGGGCGCTCACGCCGGTCGATCGTCCTGGCGTAGTGGTAGCAGGAGACGGCGGCCAGTAACCCTGCCGTACTGAGGCCGAAGTCGCCCATGACCTTGGCGAGTTCCTCGGACCCCCAGCCGAGGGCGGCTCCCACGGCGTACCCGCCGCTGACCACCGCGAGGAGGAGCTGCGCCGCCAGGCCCCCGCCGCCGCCCGCCACGGGCGGCCGGGTCAGCAGCGCCGCCCCCGGGGGGTTCACCGGTCCCCCTCGCCGGCTGGTTCCGGCGCGCCCCATCGTCGCCTCCGGCGGCTCTGCCGCATCGGATCCTTCGTCCATTGGCCGTACATCGCCCGTCGCCCCCCAAAGTGTCCGATCACTCCCCAGCGCCAGACGTACGTGGCGCAGCCCCTGGTTCCGGACGATACACCACTTTCGTCACTCAGCGACATAGCCTCTCTACTCTCCGTCACCACCGGGAGTGTTGTGGACACCCCGCGCATACGGGTGGTTGTGGACCGTGTGCGGCGTGATCTAGTCCGTGACCAGGACGGTGTTGTCCACGGGCTCCCCGGCGGCGAACCGGGTGAGCTGGCGGGCGACCAGCCGCTTCGCCCTGGGTTCGAACGCCGAGCTGCTGCCGCCCACATGGGGGGTGATCAGGACGTTCGGGGCGTGCCAGAGCGGGTGGCCCGGCGGCAGCGGTTCGGGGTCCGTGACGTCGAGCGCGGCGCGCAGCCGGCCGGGTAGCAGTTCCGCCAGGAGGGCCTCGGTGTCGACGACGGGGCCGCGCGCGACGTTCACGAGCAGGGCCCCGTCCTTCATCCGGGCGAGGAAGCCCGCGCCGGCCAGGCCCCGGGTGTCCTCGGTCAGCGGGGTGCAGAGGATCACCACGTCCGCGTCCGGCAGCAGGCGGGGCAGGTCGGCCAGGGCGTGCACCGGGCCGTGCGGAGCGTCGCGGGCGGAGCGGGCCACACGGGTGACGGACCCGCATTCGAAGGGGATCAGCCGGTCCTCGACGGCCGCACCGATCGACCCGTAGCCGACGATCAGGACGGCCTTGTCGGCGAGGGCCCCGTAGAAGCCGCCGTGCCATTCCTCGCGGTCCTGGCCGCGCACCATGCCGGGGATGCCGCGCAGGGAGGCGAGGGTCAGGGTGAGGGCGAGCTCCGCGGTGCTCGCCTCGTGGACGCCGCGGGCGTTGCAGACCCGGACTCCGGAGGGCAGCCCGTCGAGGCCGCCGGCGAGGTGGTCGATGCCCGCGGTGAGCGTCTGGACGACCCTCAGGGCGGACATTCCGGCGAGCGGGCGCAGGGTGACGGCCCGGGACTTCATGTACGGCGTGACGTAGAAGACACAGTCGGCCGGGTCGGCCGGGAACGATTCCTCACCGTCCCACCGTCGGTAGCGGAAGGAGGTGGGGAGACCCTCGATCTCCTCGGCGGGGAAGGGGAGCCAGACGTCCCCGGTCGCAGCAGTCATGATCACGAGGCTATGCGAAGGGAACTGGATCAAGCCGTTACTTTGAGGTCCGTACCGGGAGGGGGACGCAGGGGTGGAGCGCAGGGCGATCGGGGCCGGGCCGCTGACGGTCGGAGCCATCGGGCTCGGGTGCATGCCGATGAGCTGGGCCTACGCGCCTTCACGACGCCGGGGCGAGGAGTCGCTGCGGACGGTGCACACGGCGCTGGACCTGGGGGCCAACCTCCTGGACACCGCTGACCTGTACGGGCCGTTCACCAACGAGCTGGTGGTCGGACGGGTGCTGCGGGAGCGGCGGGCCGAGGCCTTCGTGTCCGCCAAGGTGGGGCTGCGCGCCGGTGAGCAGCACGTGGTGGCCGACGGGCGGCCGGGGTACGTGCGCCGGGCGTGCGACGCCTCGCTGCGGCGGCTGCGGACCGACGTCATAGACCTGTACCAGTTGCACCGGGTGGATCCGGACGTGCCGGTGGAGGAGACCTGGGGCGCCATGGCGGAGCTGGTCGGCGCGGGGAAGGTGCGGTCGCTCGGGTTCTGCGCGCTGGGCGCGGGGGCCGGGCCCGGGGCCGGACGGCGCGGGGACCGGGGCTACCGGTCGACGGTGCGGCAGTTGGAGCGGGTCCAGCAGGTGTTCCCGGTGACCGCGGTGCAGGCGGAGCTGTCGGTGTGGTCGCCGGAGGCCGCGTGGCAGCTGTTGCCGTGGTGCGCGGCGCGGGGCGTGGGGATGCTGGCGGCGATGCCGCTGGGGAGCGGGTTCCTGACGGGGACGCTGACGCCCGGGCAGGGGTTCGAGGACGCGGACGTGCGGGCGCGGCATCCCCGGTTCACGGCGCACGCCATGGCCTCGAACCAGGTGCTGGTGGCGGCGCTGCGTCGGGTGGCGCTGCGGCACGGGCCGGAGGTCACGCCGGCGCAGGTGGCGCTGGCGTGGGTGCTGGCGCAGGGGCCGCACGTGGTGCCGGTGCCGGGGGCGGAGCGGGCGCGCTGGGCCGCGGAGAACGCCCGGGCGGCGGAGGTGCGGCTGACGGCCGGGGAACTGGCCGAGATCGCGGCGCTGCCGGCGGCGGTGGGTGCCTGGGAGTGAGCCGGGGCGCGGGCCGACCGGACGGTCCGGCCTGATCCCGCACAACCACTCGATCGGGTGTACGAGCGGTGGAACTTCAGGATGTGCCGGACCTGTTGAGAGGGGTGGAAGGCGGGATCGGCGGACCGGAGGGGAGCGGGACCATGCGATACGGACGGAACCGGCGGGACGGCAGCGGGGCGTACGGGAACGGGGCGTACGGGACCTCGGACGGCGGGATCGGGGAGGCGGGGGCCGGAGGGGAGCGGGACGCCGGTGCGGGGCGCCGCGCCGGACCGGGACCGCGCGGTCGGGGCGTGCCGGTGGCGCTCGCGCTGGCGGGGTGCGGGGTCCTGCTGACGGCCGGCTGCTCCTCCGGCGGTGTGCCGAGCGGGGCGGGCGGCTCCCCACCCGGGTCTCCGCCGGGAACGGCCTCGCCGGGGCCTTCGGGGACGGCGCAGGACGCGGGGGCACCTCCGGCCCGGGGCTCGGTGACGGTGTCGGGGGAGGTGGCCAAGGGCCTGGAGTCCCCCTGGGGCGTGGCCCCGCTGCCGGGCGGGGACCTGCTGGTCGCCTCCCGTGACAAGGGCACCATCAGCCGGGTCCGGACGGACACGGGGGCGGTGACGCAGATCGGCAGGGTGCCCGGGGTCGCGCCGGGCGGGGAGGGCGGGCTGCTGGGCCTGGCCCTGTCCCCCACGTTCGCCTCGGACCGGCTGGTGTACGCGTACTTCACGACCGAGTCCGACAACCGCATCGCCCGGATGCGGTACGACGAGCAGAGGCAGGCCGGGCAGCAGCTGGGCGCACCCGACACGGTCTTGCGGGGCATCCCCAAGGGCGTCGTCCACAACGGCGGCCGGATCGCCTTCGGGCCGGACAGGATGCTCTACGCGGGCACCGGCGAGACCGGGGACACCGCGCTGGCCCAGGACAGGAAGTCGCTGGGCGGCAAGATCCTGCGGATGACCCCGGACGGACAACCGGTGCACGGCAATCCGGAGGCCGATTCCGTCGTGTACTCGTACGGGCACCGCAATGTGCAGGGCCTCGCCTGGGACAAGGACAAGCGGCTCTGGGCGGCCGAGTTCGGCCAGAACACCTGGGACGAGCTGAACCTGATCGAGCCGGGCGGCAACTACGGCTGGCCGGAGGTGGAGGGGAAGGCGGGCCGGGCGGGGTTCCGGGATCCGGTGGCGGTGTGGAAGCCGGACGAGGCGTCTCCGAGCGGGATCGCCTGGGCGCAGGGCTCGATGTGGATGGCCGGGCTGAAGGGCGAGCGGCTGTGGCGGATCCCTTTGAAGGGTGCCGTGCCCGTGGCGGAGCCGGAGGCCTTCCTCCAGGGGAAGTACGGGCGGCTGCGGACGGTGGTGTCCCTCGGCGGGGACCGCTTGCTGCTGGTCACGAGCGAGACGGACGGGCGCGGGTCGCCGGAAGCGGGCGACGACAGGATCCTGACCCTGACGGTGCGGTGACCCGAGCGGCCCCGGAGGGGGGCGGAAAGGCACGGTGGGCACGGTGTTCAACGCGATCCAGGAGCTCTTCAACCCCGGTTCTCGGCATGCGCACGAGGAACGTGAACGACTGGAGCTGTCCCGGACCGACGTCGGTGACGGCGATCCGGGACGGGGCCCGATAGACCTCGACTCCGGCCGGGTGCTCATACGTCCGAGGGAGGACGGGCCGGAGGCGGCCGCGGACGCGCCCCGGTCAGCGCACTAGCCGCGGCCCGCCGGGGTGGCGGGCTCCGGCTCCACGGGGGTGAACAGGCGCAGCCTGTGGGCGAGTGCGGCGGCCTCGCCCCGGCCGGCGACGCCCAGCTTGGCCAGGATGTTCGAGACGTGCACGCTGGCCGTCTTCGGGGAGATGAAGAGTTCCTCGGCGATCTGCCGGTTGGTGCTCCCCGTGGCGACCAGGCGCAGGACGTCGCGCTCGCGGCTGGTCAGGCCGAGGGCCTCCAGGGGGTCGGCGGTGTCCCGGCCGGGCCGGTGCGGGCCGGTGTCGTCGGCGGTCAGCGGGAGCCGGGCGCGCTGGGCGAGCAGGGCCAGCTCCTCGCGGAGGCGGCGGGCGCCGAGCCGGTCGGCGGCGTTGTGGGCGTCGCGCAGCAGGTCGGCGGCCTCCTCCCGGTCGGTGCCGCAGGCCAGCATCGCCTCGGCGAGGCGGTGGCGGGCCCGGGCCAGCAGGTAGGGGCGCTGGAGCGGGCGGACGGCGGCCTCGACCGCGGTCCAGTCGGCGAGGGTGTCGCGGTCCTCGGCGCGGAGCAGTTCGGCCCGCAGGTACTCGGCGTGGGCGGCCCAGACGGGTGCCGGCGTCGGCAGGCCCTTGGCGCCGGTGCGGAGCGTCGTCAGGGCCGCCTCGCGGCCCTCGTCGGCGGCGGGCAGGCCGCGGGCGTCGGCCTCGGCGGAGGCGGAGGCCAGCAGCAGCGGCCAGGCGTAGCGGTGCTGGCCGAGCGCGAACCCGAGGGCGACGGCCTCGGCGGTCTCGGCGCGGACGTCGGCGATCCGGCCTTCGCCCTCGGCGATGCCGATCGCCAGCCGGTAGAGCGGCAGCCGGTGCTGGGGCTGGGCGTCGTGGGTGCCGAAGTGGGTGTGGGCGGCGGCCAGCTGGTGGGCTGCCTCGGTCAGTTCGCCACGGGCCAGGGCCAGGTGGACCAGGTGTGCGGCGGCGGTGCCGCGCGGGGGTGCGCCCTGGCCGTCGCGCAGGGTGCGGCGGGCCTCCGTGGCGGCCTCGTCCCAGCGGCCGAGGCTGTACAGGCTCTCCGCCATGTTGCCGCGGAGCCAGGCTTCGGTGTCCAGGAGCCGGGATTTGGCGACGAGCCGGATCCCTTGTTCGGCCAGTTCCACCGCTTCCCGGGACCGTCCGAGTCCTTCGAGTTGAGAGCTGAGGTTGATGTGAGCACGACCTGCGAGCAGGGTGAATCCGAGTTCCGAGGCGCGGAGCAGGACTTCGTGGATCTCGGCGAGTCCGGCGTCCGGGTCGCCGGAGTCGGCGAGCAGGCTGCCGTGGGTGATCCGTGCGTTGAGCTCGGTCTCCTCGGCCCCGACCATCCGCGCGTACTCGACGGCGCGTTCGGCGGCGGCGAGGTTGGCGGGGCCGGGGTTGTGGAGCATGCCCCAGCCGGCGGCGCGGACCAGGACGTCGGCGTGCACCTGGGACGGGGGCAGCCCCTTGACCAGTTCCTGCGCCCTGGCGATCTCCTCCCAGCCGTCGCCCCGGGCGAGGTTGGCCACCAGCCGGGAGCGCTCGGTCCAGAACCAGGCGGCCCGCAGCGGGTCGGAGCCGTCCTCGTCGAGGATCCGCAGGGCGAGCTTGACGAGTTTCAGGGCGCGTTCACGTTCGCCGCCGAACCGGGCGGCGACGGTGGCCTCGGCGAACAGGTCGAGGCGCTGGAGCGGGGTGGTCTCCGGGTCGCAGCCGCAGGGCGGGTACACGTCGGTGTAGTCCGCGGGGCGCAGTTCCTCCCGGACCTCCTCGGGGGTGCTTTCCCACAGTTCCATGGCTCGCTCCAGCAGGCTGAGCTGCTCGGAGTAGGCGTGCCGGCGGCGGGCGGTGACGGAGGCGGCGAGGACGGCGGGCAGGGCCTTGGCCGGGCTGTTCGCCGCGTACCAGTAGTTGGCCAGCCGGATGACCCGCTCCTCGGCGCGCACCAGGCTCTCGTCGGCTTCCATGGCCTCGGCGTAGCGCCGGTTGACGCGGGCGCGCTCGCCGGGGAGCAGGTCGTCGCTGACGGCCTCGCGGACGAGGGAGTGGCGGAAGCGGTAGCCGTCGCCGTCGGAGGTGGCGAGGAGGATGTTGGCGCCGACGGCCGCCCGAAGGGCCTCGATCAGTTCGTCCTCGCCGAGCTGGACCACGGCGCGCAGCAGGGCGTACTCGACGGTGGAGCCGCCCTCGGCGACGACGCGCACCACCCGCTGGGCGGCGTCGGGGAGGACTTCGACGCGGACGAGCAGCAGGTCGCGCAGGGATTCGGTGAGCCCGGTGCGGCAGCCGCTCTCGCGGGAGGCGACGAGTTCCTCGACGAAGAAGGCGTTGCCGTCGGAGCGGTCGAAGACGGAGTCCACGAAGCTCTCTTCGGGCTGGGTGGCGAGGATCCCGGCGAGCTGGCGGCGGACCTCGGCCCGGTTGAAGCGGCGCAGTTCGATCCGCTGGACGGTGCGCAGCCGGTCGAGTTCGGCGAGGAGGGGGCGCAGCGGGTGGCGGCGGTGGATGTCGTCGGCCCGGTAGGTGGCGACGAGGACGAGGCGGCCGCTGCCGAGGGTGCGCAGGAGGTAGGCGAGCAGGTGCCGGGTGGAGGTGTCGGCCCAGTGGAGGTCTTCGAGGACGAGGACGACGGTGCGGTGGGCGGCGAGGCGTTCCAGCATCCTGGCCGTCAGCTCGAAGAGCCGGGCGGTGCTCTCCTCGTCGTGCGGGCCGCGGGGGGTCTCGCCGAGTTCGGGGAGGATCCGGGCGAGTTCGTCCTCCTGGCCGGCGGCCGCGGCGGCGAGTTCGTCGGGCAGCTGGCGGAGCAGGGTGCGCAGGGCAGTCGAAAACGGGGCGAAGGGAAGTCCCTCCGCCCCGATCTCCACACAGCCTCCGACCGCCACCACGGCTCCGCGGCGGGCGGCCTCACCGAGGAACTCCTCGGTCAGCCGGGTCTTGCCGACCCCGGCCTCTCCGCCGATGAGCAGGGCCTGCGGCTCCTGTTCGGCGGCGCGGGTCAGGGCGTCCACGAGTGCGGCCAGTTCGTCGGCTCGGCCGACGAACACCGGGCTGACGGATCTGGTTTCCACACCGCCGAGGATCGCACAGAGGTGCGGGTCGGCGGCACTGCTTATCGCTGCGCTTCTCATCACGCGTCAGCTCACCTGTTCCGCGACGCTGTTTACGCGGCGCGGGTGAAGAGGCTGCGGTGTCCTCTCGCCGTCCTTTCGGATTCCTGGCCGCGAGAGGCGCGGTCGGCCTGCTTGGCCAGCTGGACCATCCGGAAGCGGTCGGCCTCGCGGATGAGGTCGGCGCGGCGGGCGGTGGCCATCTCGTACTCGAACATCTCGTACTCCCTTGTCGCGTTTCTCCGGCACCTCGTTCGGTGTGATCCAAGATTCGCTTCCCAGAGGGGTCCGCCGCATGGGGCTCATGCCGCATCTCTGCGGTGCGGGGGGCCTTAGTACCGGACCCAGGATCCCCGAAGGGACTTAGGTCCGGCCTGAGAGGGAGTGGAGCGGGCGTAAGGCGGTGCCTACTGGGCGGCCGTCGGGAGGGCCACGAGGAGGTCGAAGTACATGAGGCCGAACACCAGGACGCCGAGGACGCCGAGGGCGACGGCGGCCCAGGAGACGGAGCGGACCCAGACCGGCAGCACCCGGCCGGGGGTGCCGAAGGCGGGGCGGGCGAGGACGAAGGCGGCGAGGAGGAGGGCGAGGGTGGACAGGACACCGTTGACGAGGGCGGTCATGTGCCAGGCGTCGCCGTACAGGGCGGCGATCTTCTCCTTGGCGGTGGTCGCGTTGACCGACTCGATCTGGCCGATGAGCGTCTGGCGTTCGGCGATCACACGGGACACCCAGCTGCCGCTGAGGGCGACGAGCCCGAGGCCGGCGGCGACGATGGCGGAGGCCGCGGCGCCGACTCCGGAGCCGTGCCCGGCGTCCTCCCCGTCCTCCCGGTCCGCCCCGTCCTCGTCGAACTCCTCGTCCGCGTCCCCGGCGGCCTCGGCGCCGGCCGCGGTTCCGCCGTCGGCGGCGTCCCGTGCGGCGGACCCGGTGGTCGCGTCGGCGGGGGCGGCCTCGTCGGCCGCGGTGGTGGCGGCCGCAGTGTCCGGCGCCGCCTGCTCCTCGGCGGCGTCCGTCTCGGCGACGGTCGGGGCGAGGGTCTTCGTGGTGTCCATGGCGGGCACCGTAGGCGGCGTTTCTGAGAGGTTCCTGAGAGGGCTCACGGCCCGGGGCGGCCGGCGGGCCGCGGGCCCGGTGAAACGCCCGCGGCCCCGGCGGCTACACGGCGGGGGTGTCGGTCCATTCGTGGGCCAGGAGCGACCAGACCTCGATGTCCTGGCGGACCCCGCGGTGGAGGTGGCTCTGCCGCATGACGCCCTCGCGGGTCATGCCGAGGCGCCCGGCGACCGCGATGCTCTTCTTGTTGCCGGAGGCGACGTGCCATTCCACGCGGTGCATGCCGCGCTCCCGCACGGCCCAGTCGATCAGGACCCGGCAGGCCTTGGTGACCAGGCCGCGGCCGGCCCCGGCGGGCTCCATCCAGCAGCCGACCTCGCAGTTGCCGGAGGCGGCGTCGAAGTTCGGGAAGAGGACCCCGCCGACGAGGGTGCCGTCCACGCGGATGCCGTACAGGCGGCGTCCGTCGGCGGCCGCGGACTCCGCGTTCGAGCCGAGCAGGCGGCGGGCGGATTCGAGGTCGGTGGCGCGGTCCGGGAAGCCGACGTACCGGCCGATGAACTCGCGGCCGCGGTCGATGTGGGCCAGGAACTCCTCGGCGTGCCAGATCTCCAGCGGGAACAGCTGGGCGTCGTCGGCGAGGTCTATCGCGAACATGCGTGCTTCCTTGCGGCTCGTAACCGGTCAGCGGGAAAGGGGGGCCGAGGGCGCGTGGTCCGCGTTCGGCCGCTGCGTCGGAAGTGTCGCACGGGGGCGGCACTCCGGGGGTTCGATGCTGATGCGGGGCAGCCGGCGGTCCAGCCAGCGGGGTATCCACCAGTTCGCCCCGCCGAGCAGGTGCATGAGGGCGGGGACGAGCAGGGTGCGCAGGACGAAGGCGTCCAGCGCGACGGCGGCGGCGAGGGCGATGCCGAACATCGCGATGAGGCGGTCGCCGCTGAGCACGAACGCGAGGAAGACGGAGATCATGATGACGGCCGCGGAGTTGATCACCCGGCTGGTCTCGGCGAGTCCCACCCGGACGGCCCGCCGGTTGTCACCGGTCTCCAGCCATTCCTCGTACATCCGGCTGACCAGGAACACCTGGTAGTCCATGGAGAGCCCGAACAGCACGGAGACCATGATCACCGGGAGGAAGGGCTCGATCGGGCCGGCGCTGCCGAGGCCCAGCAGCTCGCTCCCCCAGCCCCATTGGAAGATCACGACGACCACGCCGAAGGACGAGGCGACGGCCGCGACGTTCATGGCGGCCGCCTTGAGCGGGATGCCGAGGGAGCGGAAGGCCAGCAACAGGAGCAGGCAGCCCAGGGTGATGACCACCCCGACGAAGAGGGGCAGCTTGCCGACGATCACCCCGGCGAAGTCGTCGTAGCCGGCCGTCACGCCGCCGACGTGGGCCTCCATGGTGCTGCCCTGCGCGGCGCGCGGGATGACGTCCCGGCGCAGGGTGTCGACCAGCTCGCTCGTGGCCCGGGACTGCGGCGCGGACCGCGGTACGACCGTGAGGACGGCGGTGTCTCCGCTGCGGTTGAAGACGGCGGGACCGGCGGAGGCGACGTTCCCGGTGGTGCGCAGGGCCTCGGTCAGCCGGTCGACGGCGACGTGGTCGCCGGCCCCGTCGAGGCGGGCGACGATCGCGAGCGGGCCGTTCGTGCCGGGCCCGAACCCCTCGGCCAGCAGGTCGTACGCCTTGCGGGTGGTGGATCCGGCCGGATTGTTGCCCTGGTCGGAGGTGCCGAGGTGGAGCGAGAGGGTGGGCAGTGCCAGCACCAGCATGACCAGCGTGGCGAGCAGGCCGAGCGGCTTGGGGTGGCGCTCCACGAAGGCGGACCAGCGGGCTGCGAATCCGGTGGGCGACTCCGGGCGGGGGCCCTCGGCGGCGAGTTTGCGGCGTTCGCGGCGCGAGAGGGCCCGGGGGCCTATGTACGAGAGGAGGGCGGGCAGCAGGGTGACGGAGGCCGCCACCGTGAGGACCACGGTGAGGGAGGCGGCCAGCGCGACGCCGTCGAGGAAGTCCAGCCGCAGCACCAGCATGCCGAGCAGGGCTATGCAGACGGTGGCCCCGGCGAAGACGACGGCACGGCCCGTGGTGGCGACGGCGTTCTCGGCGGCCTCGGCGACGGTGAGCCCGCGGGTCAGCCCCTTGCGGTGCCGCGTGACGATGAACAGGGCGTAGTCGATGCCCACACCGAGGCCGACGAGCGTGCCCAGCATCGGCGCGAAGTCGGCGACGGGCATGGCGTGCCCGAGGAGGGTGATTGCGAAGTAGGCGCTGCCGACGCTCACCAGGGCGGTCGCGATGGGCAGCAGGCTCGCGGCGAGGGAGCCGAAGGCGAGGAAGAGGACCACGGCGGCGATGACGACGCCGATGACCTCGGCGAGGTGGGCGCTGGGCGCCTCGGTCAGCCCTATCGCGCGGCCGCCGAGTTCGACCTGGAGTCCGTCGGCCCGGGTGGCCGGGTCGCGGACCGTGTCCACGACCGCCTTGGCCTGGGAGCGGGGTACGGAGTCGGCCGGCCGGTCGAAGGTGACGACGGCGTAGGCGGTGCGGCCGTCGGGGCTGATCTGCGCGGCGCCGGCGGGGCCCGGCCCGTAGGGCCCGACGACCGATCCGACGCCGGGCAGGGCGGCGACGGCGTCCAGGGCCCGGGTCATGCGCCGTTCGACGTCCGGGGTCCGCGCGTTCTGGTGGTCCGGGGTCCGCCACACGATGGTGTCGGTGTCACCGCCCTGACCGTGGAAACCCTCCCGCAGGAGGGCGTTGGCCTTCGCCGACTCCGTGCCGGGAACCTCGTAGTCGTTGGAGAACGCGGTTCCGGCCGCGCCGGCCGCGGCGGCGGTGGCGCCGAGGGCGAGCAGCCAGATCAGGACGGTGACCAGTCGGTGCCGCATGCACCACCGTGCGATTGCTGCCAACGGACGTGCTCCCTGGTGGTTCGGATCTTCAGCGGGAGGCGGCCCGACGCAAAGAACTCGTGAACTCGTGAACTGCTGGATTTGTGAAAAGGCGGGGTGGTCTACACCTCAAAACGCCACGATCTCAGCGTTCGGTGATCCTTGGCGCATTTCGTGTGCATCGTCACAGGCCCGCGCGGGTGCGGGGCTCCCGGTCAGGGGGCGGGCGGGACGGAAGGCGGGTCGGCGCGGTAGCCGGGGACCGAGGGCCAGCGCACGGTGAGGACCACCGCGTCCTCCTCGGCGTACCAGGAGTGGTCGACCCCGCGCCCCCAGACCACGTAGTCCCCCTGCTCGGCGAGGACCACGGTCCGGCCGGGGAACTCCAGCCGGAACCGGCCGCTGATGAGGACCTGGAGCGCGGTGCGGTGTTCACCGGTGACCCACCGGGCGCGTTCCTCGCCCTTGGGGTGGACGCCCCACTTGATCTCGACGTCCTCGCTGTGGCGGGGGTCGCCGGGCTCCTTGAAGTGACCGAGCAGCCAGCCCCGGTCGGCGGCGGCGTCGGGCGCGGCCTTGCCGGTGTAGATCACGGTTTCGTCGTTCACGGGCCGAGGCTATTGCAGTTGTGGAAGCGGGCCGACAGCTGGTGAGCTGGCCCGATGACGATGGATCAGGACGAACTGCTGAAGGTGCGCGACCGGTACGACGCGCAGATGCGGCGCGACGCCGTGCCCGACGCCGCGAACGCGCGGGTGGAACGGGTGGGGGCGGTCGTCCGGCAGACCGTGCCGGGGCTCGGCTGGAACGGCGTGCTGTGGTCGGACCTCGACGCGGACACGGCGGACGCGGAGATCGCGGCGCAGGTGGCGCACTTCGGGGCGCACGCCGACGCCGGGGGCGACGAGGAGTTCGAGTGGAAGCTCTACTCCCACGACCGGCCCGCCGACCTCGGGGACCGGCTGCGGGCGGCGGGCTTCGTGCCGGAACCGCCGGAGACCCTGCTGGTGGGCCGGTCCGATGAGCTCGCCGCGCTGTCGGCGGAGCCGCCGGAGGGGATCACCCTGCGGGTGGTCACGGACGAGGCCGGGGTGGACCTGATGATGGAGGTCCACCGGCGGGCCTTCGGCAGGGAGCGGCCGCGGATCCGGGAGGGGATGCTGAGTCTGCTGCGGGACGAGCCGGACACGATCGAGGCCGTCCTCGCGATGGCCGGAGACGTTCCGGTCAGCGCGGCCCGCATGGAGATGCGACCCGGCTGCTCCTTCGCCGGCCTGTGGGGCGGCGGGACCGACCCGCAGTGGCGCGGGCGGGGCATCTACCGCCTGTTGGTGGCCCACCGGGCCCGCGTCGCGGCGGCCCGCGGCATCCCGTACCTCCAGGTGGACGCCTCGGAGGACAGCCGCCCGATCCTGGAGCGGCTGGGCTTCGGGGTCCTGGGCGTGACGACCCCGTACATCCGGCGGCGCTGACGGGGGACCGGGGTGGCGGTGGGGACCCGTCGCGGAGGTCCCGGACCGTCCCGGCCGGGGCCCACGACGGACGGACCCCCGTGGCCGGAACTCGCCCCCCGGTGGGGCCGAGGGGGCAGGATCGGGCGCATGGAACGCATAGGACCTCCCCTGACCGGGAACGAACGCGAGACGCTGCGCGCGTACCTCGACTTCCACCGGGCCACCCTCGCCTGGAAGTGCGAGGGCCTCACCGACGAGGAGCTGCGCCGCCCGGCCTCACCGCCGTCCACCCTGTCGCTGCTCGGTCTCGTCCGGCACATGGCGGAGGTGGAGCGCCAGTGGTTCCGCCGCACGATCGGCGGGGCGGTCGTCCCGCACCTGTGGTCCGAGGAGCACGACTTCCAGGCCGCCTACGACGCCTCCGGCGCGACCCGCGCCGAGGCGTTCGCCGCGTGGGAGGCGGAGGTCGAGCACTCCCGCGCCGTCGAGGCCGCCGCAGCGTCCCTGGAGGTGACGGCGCACGTCCCGAAGTGGGAGGCGGACGCCTCGCTCCGGCTGGTGATGCTGCACATGATCCACGAGTACGCCCGCCACAACGGCCACGCGGACTTCCTCCGCGAGGCCATCGACGGCACCGTCGGGGCGTGAACACCCGGGGCACGGGCGCTCGGGGCGCGGGCGCTCAGGCCGGACGCCGGTAGCCCCGTCCGCGCACGCACCGCTTCGGCAGGGCGAGCTTCCTGCGCGGGTACGCCGTCAGGGCGCGGGGGGTGGCGGTGTCGCGGGCCGGCCAGACGTACGCCGGCGCCGGGTCCGAACCGAGCAGCTCCGGCAGCCCGGCCCGGACCCGGTCGGCCAGGGCCGTGCCGGCGCGCGGCACCCGCCGGACGTCGCGCGGGGCCTCGCCGGCCCGTACGGGCGGCTCCGCGTCCGAACCGGGCGCGGCCCCACATCGTGGGGTGTGCGGAGCCCCCGACAGCCGCCGGTGGGCCGTCGTCGGTGACGTGGACCCGGCGGACGCGCTCGGTGGCCTCCTCCGCCCCGGTCACCGTGAACGTGAAGTCCTCGCCCCTCATGAGCTTGAGGACCACGCCCTCCCAGCCCTCACCCACCGCCGCGTCCGCCCCTCCCCCCACACCCTTATAGTTAGGGCAGCCTAACCTAAAACTCTGGGGGAAGAGTGTGAGCAGTGTGACTACCGAGGCCTACGAGGTCTACCGCGACAGCTGGGGCATCCCCCACCTCCGTGCGTCCGACCCCCTCCGGCTCTCCTACGCCCAGGGCCGCGTCACGGCCGTGGACCGGGCCTGGCAGCTGGAGGTCGAACGGCACCGCGCCCAGGGCTCCAGCGCCGCGTTCCTCGGGCCCGAGTGCGTCACCTGGGACCGGTTCGCCCGCCAGGCCCGCCTCGACGACACCGCCCAGCGCTGCCACGAGGCCCTCGACCCCGACACCGCGGCCTGGGTGCGCGCCTACGTCGACGGGGTCAACGCCGGCCTCGCCGAAGGCGCCGCCCGCGACGACCGGTTCGCGCGCACCGGCCACACCCCCACCCCCTGGGAGCCCTGGGTCCCGCTCTCGATCTGGATCGGCACCCACATCCTCTTCGCGGGCTTCGCCACCAAGCTCTGGCGCGAGCGCGTGGCCCGCGTCCTGGGCCACGGGGCCACCACCCTCTTCGCGACGGACGGACCGGGCACCGCGGGCAGCAACGGGTGGCTGGTCCCGGGCGGGCGGACCGCCACCGGCGCGGCGATCATCGCCGGCGACCCGCACCGGTTCATCGAGGACCCCGGTGTCTACCAGCAGATACGCCTGGCCTGCCCCGAGTACGACGTCCTCGGCCTGGCGGTCCCGGGCGTCCCCGGGCTCGGCCACTTCGGGCACACGGGCGGCGTCGCCTGGGCGATCACCAACGCCATGGCCGACTACCAGGACCTCTACGTCGAGCGGCTCAGGGCCGCGGCCGACGGGGACGGGGTGGAGGCCCTCGGCCCGGACGGCACCTGGGAGCCAGTGGCCCGGCACACGGAGACCGTCACCGTGGCCGGGGGACCGGAGGTGGAGGTCGAGGTCCTGGAGACCCGCCGCGGCCCGGTGATCATCCGCCCGGACGCCCCGGAAGGCCCGGACGCCCCGGACGCCCCGGACGCCCCGATCACCGTCCGCACCACCACCACCACGGCCCCCGCCGACGCCGTGACCACTCCGGACGCCCCCGACGCCCCCGACACCCCCCAGACCCTCTCCCTCCGCTACCCGCCCCGCGTCCGCGCGGACCTCGGCTTCGCCGCCCTCCCCGCGCTGCTGCGCGCCCGCACCGTCGCCGACGTCGACCGCGCCCTCGACGGCTGGGCCGAGCCCGTCAACGTCGTCCACGCCGCCGACACGGAGGGCGGCCTCCTGCACCGCGTCGCGGGCGCCGTCCCGCTGCGCGACCCCGCCAACCGGCTCCGCCCGGTGCCCGCCTGGGAGCCGCGGCACGCCTGGCGGGGCTGGACGCCCACCCCCGCCGAGCCGGTGCAGGGCTTCGCCGTCATGGCGAACGCACGCGGCATCGCCTCCCCCCTCGGCGTGGAGTTCGCGCCCCCGCACCGCGCCAACCGCATCCGCGCGCTGCTCAGCGGCTCGGCGGACTGGACGCCCGGCGCGATGGCCGACGTGCACCGGGACACGCACCTCGCGTCGGCAGCGCCCCTGCTCGACCTGCTTGCCGCGCTCGACGGCCTCTCCCCCGCCGCCGACCGGCTCCGGGCCCGGCTGCTCGCGTGGGACCGGCACATGGAGGCCGACAGCACCGACGCCACCGCCTTCTCGGCCCTGCGCACCGCGACCGTACGCCGTCTCGCGGCCGACCCGGTCTTCGCGGGCCTGGCCGGTGCCCCGGCCGGCCCCGACGTGTTCCACCCGTGGCTGTACCTGGTCCCGCGCGTCGGCTACGCCCTGGAGGGCCTGCTCACCACCTCCCTCCTGCCCGCCCTGGACCGGGCGGCGCACGTCCGGGCCGCCCTGGAGGAGACGGCCGCCGCGGACCTCCCCGACACCCCCTGGTCCCGGGTGCACGTCCTCGCCCCGTGGCAGGCGGTCCCCGACCCGCGGGCGCAGTGGCCCGGCCTCGGCGGCGACCACGACTGCGTCAACGCCACCTCCTCCGTCCCCGGGTTCACCGACCGCACCGCCCGCGCCTCGGCCGCCCGCTACGTCTGGGACCTGGCCGACCGCCGGAACAGCCTCTGGGCCGTCCCGCTGGGCGCGGACGGCGTCACCGGCTCCCCCCACCACCGCGACCAGCTCCCGCTCTGGGCCGACTGCGCCCTCGTCCCCGTCGTCACCGACTGGGCCCTGCTCACCAAGGAAGAGTCCGCATGACCACCGCCTCCACCCGCACCCCCGTCCACACCCACCCCGTCGAGGGCTTCGGGACGGTCACCATCACCCCCGTGGACCCCGCCGCCGATTCCGCGCTGATCCACAGCTGGGTCACCGAGGAACGCGCCCGCTTCTGGGGCATGGGCGGGGCGAGCCGCGAGCTGGTCCAGGAGATCTACGAGGACGTCGACCGCCGCACCACCCACCACGCGTTCCTGGTCGGCCTCGACGGGGAGCCGGTGGCCCTGTTCCAGACGTACGACTGCGCCGAGGACCGGGTCGGCGAGTGCTACGAGGTCCGGCCCGGCGACGTCGGCGTGCACCTGCTGATCGGGCCGACCGGCGGCGCGGCCCGGCACGGCTTCACGGGAACCCTGGTCGCGACCTTCGTCGCCTACCTGTTCTCCGATGCGGGCGCCCGCCGGGTGGTCGCCGAGCCGGACGCCCGCAACGCCAAGGCCATCTCCCTGCTG
The DNA here is from genome assembly GCF_055581065.1 of Streptomyces sp. NPDC031479. NCBI lineage: Bacteria > Bacillati > Actinomycetota > Actinomycetes > Kitasatosporales > Streptomycetaceae > Streptomyces > Streptomyces sp. NPDC031479. The sequence goes on along the minus strand of NZ_JBVIKC010000050.1, from coordinate 16,906 downwards.
GAGCGTTCCGGCTTCGTGCTCGGTCCGGAGGTGGAGCTCCCGGAGATCGACCTCCCCGAGGTCCACCTGCCGGCCAAGCCCGCCCGTCTCGCCTTCCTCAGCCCGCGGGCCGCTCGCTGAGGAACTCCTCGACCAGCCCGGCCCGTTCGGCCGGGCGCCCGGCGAAGGGGAGGTGCCCGGTGGGCGGTTCCGCGTACCGGGCACCCGGCACGGCGCGGCCGGCTCCCGCCGGAGGGCGAGCGGCACGAGCGCGCCGCCGCCCCCGTGCGCCTTCAGCCCGCCGGCACCCCGAGGTCCTCGCGCATGGCGGTGCGCATCTCCCGGGTCAGGGCCCAGATGCCGTGCTGGGCCCGAGAGGCCGTCGCCATCGTCTCGCCCGCCTCGGGGGCGTCCCGCTCCAGGCGCTTGACCTGCCCGTAGACGGCGTTCAGGGACCGGTTGACGGCGGACGCGCGCTCCAGCACCGTGTCCGGGGCGATCATCTGCGCCTCCGAGTAACTGTCCCGGTGCGCGGCCTTCGCCGCGTCGAGCGCCTCCCGGTCCGTCTCCTCGACGGCGCGTTCCCGCATCACGTGCAGGTGGCGGTTGAGGGCGGTGGCGAACTGGCGGGAATCCCGGTTGAGGGCCGTGTAGCAGGCGCGCCGCAGCGTCAGGCCGGCGCGGACCTCCTCGTGCCCGCGCACGAGTTCTATCTCGCGGCGCTTCGCCCGCGCCGCACCCCGCTGGGTGAGCAGCGCCCCGCCCAGGGTCCCCGCCACGCCCACGACCGCGATGACCACCGCACCGATCTCCACCCGCACACCCCCTGTACGCAGACGGGCGGCCCGTACCGATCGGGTCGATCGGTACGGGCCGCCACCTCACAGCCCGTGGAGTTACTCGGAGACGCCGAGCTTCTCCAGGATGAGCTCCTTGACGCGCGCCGCGTCGGCCTGGCCGCGGGTGGTCTTCATGACCGCGCCGACCAGGGCGCCGACAGCGGCGACCTTGCCACCGCGGATCTTGTCTGCGATGGCCGCGTTGCCCGCGATGGCCTCGTCCACGGCCGCGCCGAGCGCGCCCTCGTCCGAGACGACCTTCAGGCCGCGCTTCTCGACGACCTCGTCCGGGGTGCCCTCGCCGGCGAGAACGCCCTCGATGACCTGACGGGCCAGCTTGTCGTTCAGGTCGCCGGCCGCGACCAGGGCCGCGACCCGGGCCACCTGGGCCGGGGTGATCGGCAGCTCGTCGACGACGACGCCCTGCTCGTTGGCGTTGCGGGCCAGCTCGCCCATCCACCACTTGCGCGCGGCGGCCGAGTCGGCGCCCGCCTCGATGGTGGCGACGATGGAGTCGACCGCGCCCGCGTTGAGGATGGACTGCATGTCGTGCTCGCTGACGCCCCACTCCTCACGGAGCCGGTTGCGGCGCACGCGCGGCATCTCGGGCAGGCCGCCGCGCAGCTCCTCGACCCAGTCACGGGCCGGGGCGACGGGGACCAGGTCGGGCTCCGGGAAGTACCGGTAGTCCTCGGCGTTGTCCTTGATGCGGCCGGCCGTGGTGGAGCCGTCCTCCTCGTGGAAGTGCCGGGTCTCCTGCACGATCGTGCCGCCGGACGACAGCACGGCCGCGTGGCGCTGGATCTCGAAGCGCGCCGCACGCTCGACGGAGCGCAGCGAGTTGACGTTCTTCGTCTCGCTGCGGGTGCCGAACTCGGACTCGGGGGTCGGGCGCAGCGACAGGTTCACGTCGCAGCGCATCTGGCCCTTGTCCATGCGGGCCTCGGAGACGCCGAGCGCCTTGATGACCTCGCGCAGCTCGGCCACGTACGCCTTGGCGACCTCGGGGGCGCGCTCGCCCGCGCCCTCGATCGGCTTGGTGACGATCTCGATGAGCGGGATGCCGGCGCGGTTGTAGTCCAGCAGGGAGTGCGACGCGCCGTGGATGCGGCCGGTGGCACCGCCGACGTGCAGCGACTTGCCGGTGTCCTCCTCCATGTGGGCGCGCTCGATCTCCACGCGGAAGATCTCGCCGTCCTCCAGCTGTACGTCGAGGAAGCCGTTGAAGGCGATCGGCTCGTCGTACTGGGAGGTCTGGAAGTTCTTCGGCATGTCCGGGTAGAAGTAGTTCTTCCGGGCGAAGCGGCACCACTCGGCGATCTCGCAGTTCAGCGCGAGACCGATCTTGATGGCCGACTCGACGCCGATCGCGTTGACGACCGGGAGCGAGCCGGGCAGACCGAGGCAGGTGGGGCAGGTCTGCGAGTTGGGCTCGGCGCCCAGCTCGGTGGAACAGCCACAGAACATCTTGGTCTTGGTGCCGAGCTCGACATGGACCTCAAGGCCCATGACGGGGTCGTACGACGCGAGGGCGTCTTCGTACGACAGCAGTTCGGTGAAGGTGGTCACGGTGAAACTTTCCCTCTCAGCCCAGCAGGACGTCGTCGTCGCCCAGGCGCTTCAGCTCGCGGTACAGGATCGCGAGACCGGTGACGATGGCGGCGGCGGACACGACGGCGTCGACCAGCTTCAGCGTGTCGTGCTCGGTGCGGGCCTTGCGGGCCTGCTTGAGCACGCTGATGGCACCGAAAGCGGTGGTGCCGATCGACAGGTACGTACCGGACTTGGACTTCTTGAAGCCCTTGGCCTTGGACAGCGCACTCGAACTCACAGCGACGGTGCCTCCTCAAGCAGCGGGTGCCCCCAGCGCTCGACGAAGGCGGCCTCGACGGCGGCACCGACCTTGTACAGCCGGTCGTCCTTCATCGCGGGGGCGATGATCTGCAGTCCGACCGGGAGACCGTCCTCCGGTGCCAGGCCGCAGGGGAGCGACATGGCGGAGTTGCCGGCCAGGTTGGTCGGGATGGTGCACAGGTCCGCGAGGTACATCGCCAGCGGGTCGTCGGTGCGCTCACCGATGGCGAAGGCGGTGGTCGGGGTCGTCGGGGAGACGATCACGTCGACCTGCTCGAAGGACTTCTCGAAGTCCTTCGTGATGAGCGTGCGGACCTTCTGGGCGGAGCCGTAGTACGCGTCGTAGTAGCCGGAGCTGAGCGCGTACGTGCCGAGGATGACGCGGCGCTTGACCTCGTCGCCGAAGCCGGCTTCGCGGGTCAGGGCGGTGACGTCCTCGGCGGACCTGGTGCCGTCGTCGCCGACGCGCAGGCCGTAGCGCATGGCGTCGAAGCGGGCGAGGTTCGAGGAGCACTCGGACGGCGCGATCAGGTAGTACGCGGCCATCGCGAGGTCGAACGACGGGCAGTCCAGCTCGACGATCTCGGCGCCGAGCTCCTTGAGGAGCTCCACCGACTCGTTGAAGCGCTGGACGACGCCGGCCTGGTAGCCCTCGCCGGCGAACTGCTTGACCACACCGACGCGCATGCCGGCGACGGAGCCGTTGCGGGCCGCCTCGACGACCGGCGGGACCGGGGCGTCGATGGAGGTGGAGTCGAGCGGGTCGTGGCCGGCGATGACCTCGTGGAGCAGCGCCGCGTCCAGGACCGTACGGGCGCAGGGTCCGCCCTGGTCCAGGGAGGAGGAGAAGGCCACCATGCCGTAGCGGGAGACGCCGCCGTAGGTGGGCTTGACGCCGACGGTGCCCGTGACGGCGGCGGGCTGACGGATGGAACCGCCGGTGTCCGTGCCGATGGCGAGCGGGGCCTGGAACGCGGCGAGGGCCGCGGCGCTGCCGCCGCCGGAGCCGCCGGGGATCCGGGTGAGGTCCCAGGGGTTGCCGGTGGGGCCGTAGGCGCTGTTCTCCGTGGAGGACCCCATGGCGAACTCGTCCATGTTGGTCTTGCCGAGGATGACGACGTCGGCTTCCTTCAGCTTGCGCGTCAGGGTGGCGTCGTACGGCGGGATCCAGCCTTCGAGGATCTTCGAACCGACGGTGGTCGGGACCCCGACGGTGGTGAAGATGTCCTTGAGCGCGAGCGGGACGCCGGCCAGCGGGCCGAGCTCCTCGCCGGCGGCCTTCTTGGCGTCGACGGCACGGGCCTGCGCGAGGGCACCCTCGCGGTCGACGTGCAGGAAGGCGTGGACCTTCTCGTCGGTCGCCTCGATCCGGGCCAGGTGGGCCTCGGTGACCTCGACGGCCGTGAGCTCGCCGGAGGCGATCTTCTCGGCGGTCTGCGCGGCCGTGAGCTTGATGATGTCGATCATGACTGTTAGTCCTCCCCCAGGATCTGCGGCACCTTGAAACGCTGCTGCTCCTGGGCGGGAGCGCCGGAAAGCGCCTGCTCGGGGGTGAGCGACGGACGGACCTCGTCCGCGCGCATGACGTTCGTCAGCGGCAGCGGGTGGGAGGTCGGCGGGACGTCTTGGTCGGCGACCTCGGAAACGCGGGCGACCGCGCCGATGATGTCGTCGAGCTGTCCTGCGAAGTGGTCGAGCTCTTCGCTCTTCAGCTCCAGACGCGCCAGCCGAGCGAGGTGGGCGACCTCCTCGCGCGTGATGCCAGGCATGCAGCGATCCTCTGGGGGTGGTGAGTGTGTAGGTTTCGGGCCCAATCCTATGGGGCCCGGCCCCGACCCACTAAACGGTTACCCCCGGACCCCCGCGTCAGGAGGGGGAACCGGTCGGCGTCTCCGACGTGGCGGCGGCCGCTGCGGCGAGTTCCGCCGTGATGTCGGCCGGGCGGCGCCAGCCGCGTTCGCCGCGCGCCAGCAGCCAGGCCGTCGCCTCCTGGGGAGGCATGGCGGCGGCGACCAGCCAGCCCTGGACGGCGTCGCAGCCCAGGTCCCGCAGGCGTTCCCAGGTCTCGTCGTCCTCCACGCCCTCGGCGACGACCAGCAGCCCCAGGGAGTGCGCCAGGTCCACCGTGCACCGCACGATCTCCGCGTCCTGCGCGTCCACCGCCAGCCGGGCGACGAAGGACCGGTCGATCTTCAGCTCGCTCACCGGGAGCCGGCGCAGGTGCACGAGCGAGGAGTAGCCGGTGCCGAAGTCGTCCAGGGACATCTTCACCCCGTGGCCGGTCAGCCCGGCCATGGTGTCGGCCGCCCGCTGGGGGTCCTCCAGCAGCACGTGCTCCGTTATCTCCAGCTGGAGGCCGCTCGCCGGGACCCCGTGCCGGGCCAGGCGCGCCGCCACCGCTCCGGCGAAGCCCGGGGTGTGGACGTCGCGCGGGGAGACGTTGACGGCGACCGGGACCTTCAGGCCCTGCGCCCGCCAGCGCGCGACCTGCGCGAGGGCGGTCTCCAGGACGTACTCCGTCAGGTGCGGCATCAGTCCGGAGGTCTCGGCGATCGCGATGAACTCGTCGGGCGGGACCCTGCCACGCTCCGGGTGCACCCAGCGGACGAGGGCCTCCAGCCCCGCCACCTGGCCGTCGAAGCGGACCTTCGGCTGGTAGTGGAGTTCCACCTCGCCGGCGTCCAGGGCCCGCCGCAGGTCGCCGAGGAGGCCGAGCCGGTCGGGCGTGTTGCTGTCGCGCTTGGACTCGTAGACCTCCACGCCGGTGCGGTCGCGCTTGGCCTGGTACATGGCCACGTCGGCCCGCCGCAGCAGCCCCTCCGCGTCCAGCGCGTGGTCGGGGAAGACGGCGAGGCCTGCGCTGGCCTCCAGGACGAGGGTGAGGCCGTCCAGGTCGAGGGGGGAGCTGAGCTCGGCGACCAGGTGGCGGGCGACCCGCTGGGCGCTGGTGGTGGAGTCCGCGAAGGGCAGCAGGACGGCGAACTCGTCGCCGCCCAGACGGGCCGCCTCCGCGTCGGGCGGGAGGGCCTGGCGCAGCCGGTCGGCGATCTGGAGCAGCAGCCGGTCCCCCGCCAGGTGGCCGAGGGTGTCGTTGACGGCGCGGAAGCGGTCCAGGTCGATCAGCACCAGGGCCGACCGGGTGCCCAGCCGTTCGGCCTCGTCCAGCGCGGACCAGGCCCGCTCCAGCAGCCACTGCCGGTTCGGCAGCCCGGTCAGCGGGTCGCGCAGCTGTTCCTCGGCTCGGGCCCGCGCGATCCACAGGGTGGAGTCGAGGGCGATGAGCGGTACCGCGAACAGCGGCAGCAGCACCGGCTGGGTACTGGCGACCACGCAGATCAGCGGGGCGATGCCGAGCAGGGCCGCGGCGACGAGCGCCTGCCGGATCAGGGCGGTACGGGCCACGGTGGGCAGCCCGCCGCCGCGCGGGGTCAGCGCGAACCACAGCAGGACCCGGGTGACGAGCAGGTAGGAGACGGCGACCAGGACCACCTCGGGGACGGCCGCGAGGTCCCAGGTGGTGGGCGACCAGGGCTCCCCGACGGTCGGGGCGTCGCCGAAGGCGGCCAGGACGAGGGCCCCCGCGCCGATGCCGAGGATGTCGACGGAGCCGTGCAGCAGGCCCTGGCGCCAGCGGTGCCGGCGGGCGGCGCCGACCAGGGAGACCACCGCGAGCGAGACGAGTCCGGCCGGAATCCACCCGTAGAGGATGAGTACGCCCAGGGTGAGGGCCGCGCCCGACCCGGTGCCGCCCCACCAGCGGTCCCGGCCCAGTGCCACGAGGTGGCCGACAATGATGCCCGTGAGCAGGGCCAGCGCCCAGCCGACGGTGCCTCCGGGGAACAGTGCCTGACGGTCGGTCAGTGCCAGGGCGATGCCGCCGAGGAGCACGACGGCGGACAGGCCCACGACGACGAGGGGCAGCACGGTGCGCCGCCGCCCCTGCCCCGTCCCGCCGCCCGATCCGGTGTCGAGGGCACGGGTCTCCGGTGTCCTGGCCCCCAGGACACCGAGCCGGCCCGCCCGCATGGGCGGGATGTCCCCGCCGAATTCAGGTGACGGGTCGGCGCTTTCGGTGGGTTTCATGCCCGTCCCTCTCACAGCCGGCGATGCCGATGTCACGCGATGGCCCCGATGTCATGCCATCACGGCCGGAAGCGCATCAGGCAGCCGTGCACGACAGGCGCACCCCACAACAGTAGGACGCGAGAGGCTCCCAGGGGCAGCTGTCGGCGGTGGTTGCCCGAATGCGACCCAGCCATCCTCATCAGTACGGTATCCGCCGAACGGGTGAGTTTGGACCAGGACCCCCGGCTCACCCATCCGATGATCCGACAGCTCACCGCCCCAGGACCAGCCCTGTACCGGCCGTTTACCACCGGACTCCGCGCCGGGCGTGCGCCCGCCCGTACGGCCGCACGCCACGCATCCGTTCGCCTTCGCCACTCCCTGCGGGCGATTCCCGTTCGGGCTACTCCCCCGCCGCGCCCCCGCCCTCGATCGGCAGCGCCGCCTCGCGGGCCGCGTCCGGTCCCCGCTCCAGCAGGACGGCGAAGCCGGCGTCGTCGAGGACGGCCAGCCCCAGCTGCACCGCCTTGTCGTACTTGGAGCCGGGGTTGTCCCCGACCACGACGAAGGAGGTCTTCTTCGACACCGATCCGGTCACCTTGGCGCCCCGGCTCTGCAGGGCCTCCTTGGCGCCGTCCCGGGTGTGGCTCTGCAAAGTGCCGGTGACGACCACGGTCAGCCCCTCCAGCGGACGCGGGCCCTCCTCCTCGGCGGAACCTTCCTCTTCCATGCGGACACCGGCCTCCCGCCACTTGCGCAGGATCTCCTGGTGCCACTCGACGGCGAACCACTCCTTGAGGGAGGCGGCGATGATCGCCCCGACGCCCTCGGTGGCGGTCAGCTCCTCCTCGGTGGCCTGCTCGATGCGCTCGATCGACCGGAACTCCCGGGCCAGGGCCTCCGCCGCGACCGGGCCGACGTGCCGGATCGACAGGCCGTTGATGACGCGGGCGAGCGGGCGCTGCTTGGCCGCCGCGATGTTCTCCAGCATGGCCAGGGCGTTCTTCTTCGGCTCGCCCTTCTGGTTGGCGAAGACCGTGACGATCTTCTCCTCGCCCGTCTTCGGGTCCCGCTTGGGCAGCCCGCTGTCCTGGTCGAGGACGTACGCCTTGATGGGAAGCAGCTGCTCGATGGTGAGGCCGAAGAGGTCGCCCTCGTCGAGGAGCGGCGGCTCGGCGGGCTCCAGCGGGCCGGTGAGCGCGGCCGCCGCGACGATCCCGAAGTTCTCGATGTCCAGGCTCTGTCTGCCGCCGAGGTAGTAGAGCCGCTCGCGCAACTGCGCCGGGCAGGACTGCCCGTTGGGGCAGCGGACGTCGATGTCCCCCTCCTTCATCGGCCGCAGCGCCGTCCCGCACTCGGGGCACTCCGCGGGCATCACGAACTCCCGCTCGCCGCCGTCGCGCAGGTCCACCACCGGGCCCAGGATCTCGGGGATGACGTCGCCCGCCTTGCGGAGCACGACGGTGTCCCCGATGAGCACGCCCTTGGCCTTGACGACCTCCTGGTTGTGCAGGGTCGCGAACTCCACCTCGGAGCCCGCCACCGTGACCGGCTCCACCTGCGCGTACGGGGTCACGCGCCCGGTGCGGCCGACCCCGACCTTGATGTCGATCAGCTTGGTGTTGACCTCTTCCGGCGCGTACTTCCAGGCGATCGCCCAGCGCGGGGCGCGGGCGGTGGAGCCGAGCCGGCCCTGGAGCGCGATCTCGTCGAGCTTGACGACCACTCCGTCGATCTCGTGCTCCACCGAGTGCCGGTTCTCGCCGAAGTACGCGATGAAATCGCGGACTTCGGCGAGCGAGGAGACGACCTTGTTGTGCCGGGCGGTGGGCAGGCCCCACTCGTGGAGCAGCTCGTACGCCTGGGACTGGCGCTCGATCCCGAAGCCCTCGCGGGCGCCGATGCCGTGCACCACCATGTGCAGCGGGCGGCTCGCGGTGACCTTCGGGTCCTTCTGGCGCAGCGAACCGGCGGCCGCGTTGCGCGGGTTGGCGAAGGGCTTGCCCTGGGCCTCCACGAGCCGGGCGTTGAGCTCCTCGAACTTCTCCATCGGGAAGAAGACCTCGCCGCGGATCTCGACGAGGGCCGGGATCCGGTCGCCCTTCAGCCGGTCCGGGATCTCGGCGATGGTGCGGACGTTGGGCGTGATGTCCTCACCGGTGCGGCCGTCGCCGCGGGTGGCGGCCCGGGTCAGGCGGCCGTTCTCGTAGGTGAGGTTGACGGCGAGGCCGTCCACCTTGAGCTCGCACAGGTAGTGGAAGTCCGGGGTGTTGACGTCGCGGGCCACGCGCTCGGCCCAGGCGGCCAGTTCCTCGTCGTCGAAGGCGTTGTCGAGGGAGAGCATCCGCTCGCGGTGCTCGACGGAGGCGAAGTCCGTCTCGTACGCCCCGGCCACCTTCTGGGTGGGCGAGTCGGGGGTGCGCAGCTCGGGGTACTGCTCCTCCAGGGCCTCCAGCGAGCGCAGCAGCCGGTCGAACTCGGCGTCGCTGACGACCGGCTGGTCGTTGACGTAGTACCGGAAGCGGTGCTCCTCGACCTGCTCGGCGAGCAGCGCGTGCTGTTCACGCACCGCCGTCGGTACCGCCGTGTCCTGCTGTTCGGCTGCCATGCCGTGTCCTCCCGTGGCCCGTCTCGACCGTCACTCAGGGTTGTCGGCGAGCGACCTCGCCGCCCTGACGCAATGGGCCTGCACCGCGCGGGCGTACGCGGGCGAAGCGCCCGCCAGACCGCACGAGGGGGTGACCACGACGGACTCGGCGAGAGTCCCCGGAGCCAGCCCCAGCCTGCGCCAGAGCTTCCTGACACCCATGACGCTACCGCCCGGGTCCGACAACGGGCCGTCGGTGCCGGGCACCACTCCGGCGAAGAGTTTCACACCGCCTTCGACGGCCTCCCCGATGGCGTCGTCCTCGCGCTCGGTGAGCAAGGAGAAATCGAACGACACGCCCGTGGCGCCCGCCCGGCGCAGCAGGCCGAAGGGGACCTCGGGGGCGCAGGAGTGCACGATCACCTCCCCGTCGTGGACGGCGAACAGGTCCCGCAGGGTGGATTCGACGACCTGCCGGTCGACGGCCCGGTAGGTGCGGTAGCCGCTGGCGGAGCGGACCCGGCCGAGCAGGACGGCGGTGAGCGAGGGCTCGTCGTACTGGAGGACGATTTCGGCGCCCGGGATCCGCTTGCGCACGTCGGCCAGGTGGTCGCGCAGGCCCTCGGCGAGGGATCCGGCGAGGTCCCGGCAGGCGCCCGGGTCCTGGAGCAGCGCCTCGCCGCCGTGCAGCTCCAGCGCGGTGGCCAGGGTCCACGGCCCGACGGCCTGGACCTTGAGCCGGCCGGTGTACCCCTGGGTGAACTCCTCCAGGGCGTCGAGGTCCTCGCCGAGCCAGGAGCGGGAGCGGCGGGTGTCGCGGCCCGGTCGGTCGCTGATCCGCCAGCCGCTCGGCTCGACGTGGGCGTAGAGGTCGACGAGGAGGCCGAGGGAGCGGCCGATCATGTCCGCGCCGGGCCCGCGTGCGGGCAGTTCGGCGAGGTAGGGGAACTCCTCGAAGGACCCGGTGACGGTCTTGGCGGCCTCGCGGGCGTCGCCGCCGGGCAGCGAGCCGACGCCGGTGGCGCTCGCGGTCATCGGCCGGGCCTGACGCTCAGGTCGTTGACCTCGGCGTCGCGCGGGAGGTCCACGGCCATGACGATGGTGGTCGCCACCGACTCGGGGTCGATCCAGTGGGCGGGGTCGTACTCCTTGCCCTCCTGGGAGTGCACCTTGGCCTGCATCGGGCTGGCCGTGCGGCCCGGGTAGACGGAGGTCACGCGGATGCCGTTCTGCTTCTCCTCGGCGCGCAGGGAGTCGGCGAGGGCCCTGAGGCCGTGCTTGGAGGCGGCGTAGGCGCTCCAGTCCGCGTGGGCGGTGAGGCCGGCGCCGGAGTTCACGAAGACGACCGTGGCCTTGGAGGCCCGCAGGGTGGGCAGCAGCAGCCGGGTCACCTCGGCGGGGGCGATCAGGTTGACGTTGAGCTGCTGGTGCCAGGTCTTGGGGCGTAGCTCCGCGACGGGTCCGAGGTCGACGATCCCGGCGATGTGCAGGAGGGAGTCGATCCGCTCGGGGATCGGCTGCTTGGAGAAGGCCCAGGACAGCCGGTCGGGATCGGCGAGGTCGCCCACCAGGGTCCGCGCGCCGGGGTAGCGCTCGACGAGCTGCCGGGCGCGGGCGGCGTCGCGGGCGAGCAGGACGAGGTCGTCGCCGCGGGCGTGCAGGCGGGCGGCGACGGCGGCGCCGATGCCGGATCCGGCACCGGTGATCAGGTGAGTAGCCATACGGACCATGCTCGCACCCCTTCGGGGCCCGGGGTCCGCCCGGTGCGCCGCCCCGGTCGCCGCCGCCGTCCCGGGAGCGGTCAGAGTCCGGCGGCCGCGCGCAGGGACGCGGCCGTCTTCGAGGCGTCGTAGCCGGCGGGGACGCCCTCCACGAGGATGACCTCGCCCTCGATGTGGGTGGTGCGCAGCGGCAGGATGGCCCGGTAGGCGGGCGAGTCGTACCAGGCGCGGGCCCCCTCGATGTCGGGGAAGGCGATGACGACGACCGTGCCGGGCCAGGGGCCCTCCTTGGCCTCGACCTCCCGGCCGTGGACGAGGAAGCGGCCTCCGAAGGGGTTCATGGTGGCCTGGATCCCCTCGATGTAGCGGAGGATGTCCTGGTTCATGGTCTCGGGGCGGATGTGGCCGATGGCGTAGGCGGTCATGTCGGTCTCCCCTGTCGTACGGCCGGTGGGTTCCGGGCCGTTGCACCGATCGTGTCAGGGGGCGGGCGCGGCGGCGATTACCTCCGGGGTCATGCCGACGCGGGCTGGAAGGTGCGCCGGTAGGCGATCGGGGAGACTCCGAAGGCGGTCCGCATGTGCTGGCGCAGGGAGTTGGCGGAGCCGAAGCCGGACCGGTGCGCGACCAGGTCGACGGGCAGGTCGCTGGACTCCAGCAGGTGGCGGGCCGCTTCCAGGCGCTGGGCGGTGAGCCACTGGACGGGGGTCATGCCGACCTCGTCGCGGAACCGCCGGGTGAAGGTGCGCAGGCTCATCCGGGCGTGGGCGGCGAGCTCGGCGAGGGTGACCGGCTCGGCGAGTCGTTCCAGGGCCCAGGCGCGGGTGGCGGTGGTGGTGGCGACCGTGGGGGCGGGGACGGGGCGGTCGATGTACTGGGCCTGGCCGCCGTCGCGCCAGGGCGGGACGACGCACAGCCGGGCGGCGCGGTTGGCCACGGCCGTGCCGTGGTCCTGGCGGATCATGTAGAGGCAGAGGTCGACGCCCGCGGCCACGCCCGCCGAGGTGAGGACGTCGCCGTCGTCGACGAAGAGGACCTCCTCGTCGAGCCGGACGCGCGGGAAGCCCCGCTGGAACTCGGGGGCGTGCAGCCAGTGCGTGGTGGCGGGCCGCCCGTCGAGCAGGCCGGCGGCGGCGAGGACGTAGGAGCCGGTGCAGAGGGAGACGAGCCGGGTGCCGGGCCGGATCGCGGCGAGGGCGTCGACGAGCACCTGCGACAGGGGCGCGCCGTGCGCGAGCTCGTCCATGGCGTGGGTGGGCGGGACGATCACGGTGTCCGCCGCGGCGAGGGCCTCGGGGCCCGCCGAGACGCCGATGGTGAAGCCCGCGTCGCTGGTCACGGGCTGTCCGTCGGCGGTGCAGACGGTGAGCTCGTAGAGCGGGTTCCCGGCCTCGTCGTGGGCGTTGCCGAAGACCCGGGAGGGGATGCCGAGCTCGAACGGGGGGACGCCTTCGAGGGCGAGTACGGCGACACGGTGCATGGCCAGATTCTGTCACATGGTGGCCGGACGGCCAATACCGTGCGGTCGGGGGAGCGGCCAGAGTGGACCCGTCGGCCGGTGATACCGGTACGGAAACCCAGCAAGGAGACATTTCATGCGCGCCGTCGTCGTCAGCAAGTGGGGCGGACCCGAGGTCCTCGTCGAGACCGAGGCCGAGCGTCCCGAGCCCGGCATGGGCGAGGTGCTCGTCCGGGTGCACGCGGCCGGGGTGAACCCGGTGGACTGGAAGACCCGCGAGAGCGGCGGCCTGATCCCCTGGGGTCCGGTTCCGGCGGTCGGCTGGGACGTGTCGGGCACCGTGGAGGCCGTCGGACCGGGCGTGACCCTGTACCGGGTGGGCGACGAGGTGTACGGGATGCCCCGCTTCCCGCAGCAGGCCGGCGCGTACGCCGAGTACGTGACCGCCCCCGCCCGGCACCTCGCCCGCAAGCCGGCCTCGCTGAGCCACGTGGAGGCGGCGGCCCTGCCGCTGGCCGCGCTGACCGCCTGGCAGGCGCTGGTGGACACCGCCCGGGTCTCGGCCGGGCAGCGCGTCTTGGTGCACGCCGCGGCCGGCGGGGTCGGTCACCTCGCCGTGCAGATCGCGAAGGCCCGGGGCGCGTACGTGATCGGCACGGCGAGCGCCGGCAAGCACGAGCTGCTGCGCGGACTCGGCGCCGACGAGGTGATCGACTACCGCACCACCGACTTCGAGGACGCGGTCGCGGACGTGGACGTCGTCATCGACGCCATGGGCGGGGACCACGGGGAGCGCTCGCTGAAGGTGCTCAAGCCCGGCGGGCACCTGGTGACCCTGCCCGGCCCGGACGGGATCCCGGCCGACCCGCGGGGCGTGCACGCCTCCTGGGTCCTGGTGGAGCCGGACCTGAAGGGGCTGGAGGAGATCTCCGCCCTGGTCGAGCGGGGTCTGCTCAAGCCGCTGATCGACACGGTGCTGCCGCTGGAGGAGGCCGCGAAGGCCCACGAGATCGGCGAGCGGGGCCGCACCACCGGCAAGATCGTCCTGACCGTCGCCTGAGGGCGGCCGGCCCGGCCCGGCGGCGGTCGGGAGAGGGATCGCCCCGCCCCCGCTCCCGCCCGCGCCCTGGACGGGGGCGGGGGCGGGAGCGGGGCGGGACGCCCGGGTCAGACCGCGGCGGCCGCGGCCTTGGTGGTGGTGGCGATGGTGGCGGAGCCGACCACGCGGGTGCCGTCGTAGAGCACGATCGCCTGGCCGGGGGCCACGCCGCGGACCGGCTCGGTGAAGGTGACGCGCAGCTCGCCGTCCACCACCTCGGCGAAGACCTCGGTCTCGCCCCCGTGGGCGCGCAGCTGCGCGGTGTAGGTGCCGGGGGCGGCCGCGGTGGAACCGCACCAGCGGGGGCGGATCGCGGTGAGGGCGCTGACGTCGAGGGCCTCGACGGGGCCGACGGTGACCGTGTTGTTCACCGGGGAGATGTCGAGGACGTAGCGGGGCTTGCCGTCGGGAGCGGGGTGGCCGATCCGCAGGCCCTTGCGCTGGCCGATGGTGAAGCCGAAGGCGCCCTCGTGGGTGCCGACCTTCTCGCCGCTCTCGTCGACGATGTCGCCCTCGGCCCGGCCCAGGCGGTTCGCGAGGAAGCCCTGGGTGTCGCCGTCGGCGATGAAGCAGATGTCGTGGCTGTCGGGCTTCTTCGCGACGGCCAGACCGCGCTCCTCGGCCTCGGCGCGGATCTCGTCCTTGGTGGTGAGGGTGTCACCGAGGGGGAAGAGGGCGTGCGCGAGCTGCTTCTCGTCGAGGACGCCGAGGACGTAGGACTGGTCCTTGGCCATGTCGGAGGCGCGGTGCAGCTCGCGGGTGCCGTCCTCGTTCAGGACGACGGTGGCGTAGTGGCCGGTGCAGACGGCGTCGAAGCCGAGGGCCAGGGCCTTGTCGAGCAGCGCCGCGAACTTGATCTTCTCGTTGCAGCGCAGGCAAGGGTTCGGGGTGCGGCCTGCCTCGTACTCCGAGATGAAGTCCTCGACGACGTCCTCGCGGAAGCGCTCGGCGAGGTCCCAGACGTAGAAGGGGATGCCGATGACGTCGGCGGCGCGGCGGGCGTCGCGGGAGTCCTCGATGGTGCAGCAGCCACGGGCGCCGGTCCGGAAGGACTGCGGGTTCGCGGAGAGCGCCAGGTGGACGCCGGTGACGTCGTGCCCGGCTTCGACCGCGCGGGCGGCGGCGACGGCGGAGTCCACGCCGCCGGACATGGCGGCCAGGACGCGAAGGGGGCGGGCGGTGCGCGGCAGGTTCTCAGTCATAGCACCGTCCAGAGTACGGGGAACCGCGCGGGGTCACAGCGCGTTATCGGCTCTGGGGGGTGGATCACATGACGGAGCAGGGGACGAAGGGGCCGGGGAAGCCGGGCGGGCGCCCGGCGGGCCGGACCCGCAGGGCGGTGCTCTTCGGCGGGCTCGGGGTGCTCGGGGCGGCGGCGCTCGTGGGCCGGGAGGAGATCGGGCGGGCCTGGTGGCTGCTGCCGGGCGTGCGCAAGCCGCGCAAGGAGGGTGAGCTGGACCACGCGGGGGCGAGCTGGACCGCGGCTTCCCCGGCGAACTGGCGGATGGCGGACCGGCCCGACGACTACCGGGTGGACCGGATCGTCGTGCACGTCACCCAGGGCAGTTTCGCGTCCTCGGTGGACGCCTTCAGGAATCCGTTCCACAAGGCCTCCGCGCACTACATCGTCCGCCAGGACGGCCACGTGGAGCAGATGGTGCGCGAGCTGGACGTGGCCTTCCACTCCGGGAACCGCTCGATGAACGAGCGCAGCGTGGGCATCGAGCACGAGGGTTTCGTGGACCGGCCGCAGGACTTCACCGATGCGCTGTACGCGGCGTCGGCCCGGCTGGCCGCCGATGTCTGCCGGAGGTACGGCATACCGGTGGACCGCACCCACTTCCTGGGGCATTCCGAGGTCCCGGGCGCCGACCACACGGACCCGGGCCCCCACTGGGACTGGGACCGCTACCTCGGGCTGGTCCGCACCGAGCTCACGGCGACCGCCACGCCGGCCGCCGCTTCGCCGACGGCCTAGCTGAGGCCCGCCGTACGGGCGCGTTCGACGGCCGGGCCGATGGCGGCGGCCACCGCGGCGACGTCGTCGCGGGTGGAGGTGTGGCCGAGGGAGAACCGCAGGGTGCCCCGGGCCAGCTGCGGGTCCGTGCCGGTCGCCAGCAGGACGTGGCTGGGCTGGGCGACGCCCGCGGTGCAGGCCGAGCCGGTGGAACATTCGATGCCCTGGGCGTCCAGGAGCAGCAGCAGGGAGTCGCCCTCGCAGCCGGGGAAGCTGAAGTGGGCGTTGGCGGGGAGGCGGTCCTCGGGGTCGCCGCCCAGGACGGCGTCGGGGACGGCCGCCAGGACGGCGCCGATGAGCTCGTCGCGCAGGGCGCCGACCTCGGCGGCGAAGCGTTCGCGCCGCTCGGCGGCGAGTACGGCCGCGACGGCGAAGGCGGCGACGGCCGGCACGTCGAGGGTGCCGGAGCGGACGTGCCGCTCCTGGCCGCCGCCGTGCAGGACGGGGACGGGGCTCTGGTCGCGGCCGAGGAGCAGCGCGCCGATGCCGTAGGGTCCGCCGATCTTGTGGCCGCTGACGGTCATGGCGGCGAGCCCGCTGTCGCCGAAGCGGACGTCGAGCTGCCCGAAGGCCTGGACGGCGTCGGAGTGCAGCGGGATCGCGAACTCGTCGGCGACGGCCGCGAGTTCACGGACCGGCATGACGGTGCCGATCTCGTTGTTGGCCCACATGACGGTGGCCAGGGCCACGTCCTCGGGAGCCCGCTCGACGGCTTCGCGGAAGGCCTCGGGGTGGACCCGCCCGTAGCGGTCGACGGGCAGGTACTCGACCCGCGCGCCCTCGTGCTCGCCCAGCCAGTGCACGGCGTCGAGGACGGCGTGGTGTTCGACGGGGCTGGCGAGGATGCGGGTGCGGGCGGGGTCGGCGTCGCGGCGGGCCCAGTAGAGGCCCTTGACGGCGAGGTTGTCCGCCTCGGTGCCGCCCGCGGTGAAGACCACCTCGCTCGGGCGCGCGCCGAGTGCCTCGGCGAGGGACTCGCGGGCCTCCTCGACGGTGCGGCGGGCCCGGCGGCCGGCGGCGTGCAGGGAGGACGCGTTACCCGTGGCGGCGAACTGCGCGGTCATCGCCGCAGCGGCTTCCGGGAGCATCGGCGTGGTCGCGGCGTGGTCGAGGTAGGCCATGATCCCCCGATTCTACGAGTCCCCGGGCGCCGGGTTTCCCGGGGTACGCGGGACCGGGGACGGCCGGGGCCGGCAGCGGGGCGGGGGGGGGGGGGGGGGGGGGGGGGGGGGGGGGGGGGGGGGGGGGGGGGGGGGGGGGGGGGGGGGGGGGGGGGGGGGGGGGGG
>NZ_JBVIKC010000049.1:0-62885 GCF_055581065.1 Streptomyces sp. NPDC031479 | reverse complement strand
CCCCCCCCCCCCCCCCCCCCCCCCCCCCCCCCCCCCCCCCCCCCCCCCCCCCCTCAGGGCCCCCCCTCCCCCCCCCCCCCCGCAGCAGGCCCCGTGGAGGCCGAGGGGCGGATGGTCGGGACCCGGGTCCGCGCCACCGGCCTCAGGTCGGAGGCCGTCCTGGCCCGCCACGCGCAGATGGCGGTCCTCGATGTGCTCTACGTCGCCGTGGCCAACGTACGTACGACACCACGACCGAGGCGAGGGCGGCCACCCAGGAGGCGGTCCGGCCCTACCGTGGCGACGGCGGCGGGAGCTGACGGCCGGGAGGCCTCCCGCGCCCCGGACGAGTGGGAGACGGGACATGACGCTGGTGCTGGGGATCGACGGCGGCGGCTCCACCCTGCGGGCGGCGGTCGCGGACTCGGACGGCCTCGTGGTCATCTCGGGCACGGGTGCGGCCGCCGCCCGGATGCGCGGCCACCGCCTCGCCGCGACCGCGGACGGCTGCGGGTGGCTGACCGGTGACGACGGGAGCGGCTTCTGGATCGCCCGTGAAGGCGTACGCCGTGCCCTGCGCGCCGTCGACGGGCGCGGGCCCGCGACACTGCTGGCCGACCGGTTGGCCGAGGCCTTCGGGGCACCCGCCGCGGACCCGGCGTCGGTGCGCTTCGCCCTCGTCGACGGGGCCCTCGCGGGGTCCGGACCCGCCTCGCTGGCCCGGTACTGCCCGCTGGTGGTCGGGGCGGCCGTCGACGGGGACGCGGTGGCGGTGACGGGCGGTCTCCCGTCGCCCGGCGGCCCCGCACGGGGGGCGGGTCACCGGGCGACCGGGTCGAGGAGGAGGTGCGGGGGGCCGGGGAGGGGGCTGCCGAGGCAGGAGTGGAGGGCGGCGTACGGGGCGGTGTCGCCCGCCAGGACACCGCCGAGCAGCACTCCCGTGGCTCCGTCCAGGACCAGCTTCGCGTACCGGGCGCCGCCGCGGTCGCTGCGCATGAACTCCAGCGCTCCCTCCGTACGGGCGTGGGCGTCGCCGAAGCTGCCCACCTCGACGCCCAGCAGCTTGAGCCGGGTGGACAGGTCGGGATCGGTGAAGGGCTCCCCCGGGTCGCCGCACAACTGCCGGGCCACCGTCTCCGCCATCCGGTATCCGGGGGCCACCAGGCCGTGGCACCGGCCCTCGACGGCGGCGCAGTCACCGACGGCCCACACCCGTGGATCCGGGGTCCGGCAGTGGGAGTCGACGAGGAAGCCGCCGCGTTCGCCCGTGGGCAGCCCGGCTCCGGCGGCGAGTTCGTCGCGCGGCCGGACCCCGGTGGAGAACACCACCAGTTCGGCCTCGATCACCTCTCCGTCGGCGAGGGCCACCGAGGAGACCCGGCCGTCCGGCCCCGCGTCGACGGACCGCAGTCCGACCCCGCACCGGGGGCGCACGCCGAGCTCTTCGACGAGTCTGCCCAGGACCTTTCCGCCGCCCTCGTCGAGCTGGACCGCCATCAGCCACGGTGCGGCTTCCACGACATGGGGGTGCATGCCCAGTGCGGCGAGCGCGCCCGCCGCCTCCAGTCCGAGGAGGCCGCCTCCGACCACCACCGCGGGCCCTCCGGACCGGGCCCCCGACCGGATCGAGGCCACGTCGTCGACGGTGCGGTACACGTGGCAGCCCGGCAGGTCGGCTCCGGGCACGGGCGGTACGAAGGGCCTGGCGCCGGTGGCCAGCACCAATGCGTCGTAGCGGCATTCCGTACCGTCGGCGCAGACCACGGTGCGGGCCGGCCGGTCGAGGCGTACCACCGGGCTGGAGAGTCTGGCCCGGACCCGGTCGTCGTCCGTGAACGCGGCTCCTTCCAGCGTCAGTTCACCGGGGTCCGTGCCGCGGGCGCAGGAGGACAGGGCGATCCGGTCGTAGGCGGGCCGGGACTCCTCGGCCAGTACGAGGACCCGCCATCCGTCCGTCCGGTCGCGCTCGCGCATTTCCCTCACCAGCCGGTGGCCGACCATGCCGTGGCCGACGACGACGAGCACCCGACTCATGCCTCCCTCTCCTCCCGCGCCGCCCGGGGCGGTTCGCCTTCGTCCGCCGGCCCCCGCGCAGCTCCGGCCCCGGTTTCCTCGCGGGCCCACGCGGCGCAGCGTTCCTCCAGCTCGTCCCGGCAGCCGCCGCAGCCGGTGCCGGCCCGGGTGGCGGCCGCGAGGGAGTCGACGGTACGTGCCCCGGCCCTCCAGGCTTCGGCCAGCGTGTCACCGGTGACGTTGTTGCAGTGGCACACCACGGCCGTACCGGGTGGTGGACCGGCCCGGTACGCGGGGGTGTCGCCCAGGAGCAGCGCCAGCCGGTCGGCGGGCACGGGTACGGCCCCCTCGTAGAGCCGCGCCACGTCGGCGGCGGCCCGGCCGAGCCCGATCAGCTCCGCCCCGGTGAGCCTGCCGCCGGACAGGGACAGCCGCGCGTAGCGGCCCCGGGCGCCGTCGCCGAGTACGACGGTCTCCTCCGCGCCGTCCGGGGTGCCGACGCGCATGAGGTCCAGTTCCTCCGCCTTCAGGCGCAGCACCCGCCGGCCGGCGGCGGGCCGGGCCGGGCCGCCGGTGAGGAGCACCGCCAGGGTCTCGGCCTGGTCCCATGCCGCCGCGAATCCGCCGGTGGGCACCCGTCCGGTCGGTCCGGCGCCGGCGAAGGGGCCGTGCGCGCCGCCGTCGAGGGACTCGGCGCAGTCGCCGAGGGCGTGGACCCGGACGGCGCTGGTGCGCAGCCGGTCGTCCACGAGGATGCCGGTCCGGACGGCGAGTCCGGCCGCGCGGGCGAGCCCCACCCGGGGGCGCGCGCCGACGCAGAGCAGGACCTCGTCGGCTTCGACGCGGCCGCCGTCGTCGAGTACCAGGGCTCCCGGTTCGCGGGCCAGGACGGTTCGGCCGGCCCGGACGTCGATGTCGAGGGTGCGGAGCCGGCCCGTGAGCGTCTCGCCGCCGCGGGCGTCGAGGTGGCGGTCGAGGGGGTAGGGGCCCCGGTGTACGAGGGTGACCCGCCGGCCTCGGCGGCGCAGGGCGAGGGCCGCCTCGACACCCAGGACGCCGCCGCCGACCACTGCCACCGCCGTGCCCGTCGCGCCGATCTCGCCGATCTCGCCGGTCGCGCCCGCCGTGCCGCGCGTGCCGAAGCCGACGCAGTCGGCCAGTGTCCGCAGCGGACGGACCCGGTCCGCGGGCCGGCCGTCCGGTCCGCGGAGCCAGGGCAGGTCGGGGACCACGGGTGCGGCGCCGGTCGCCAGGACGAGCCGGTCGTACGGGTGGCAGCCCCCGTCGTCGGTGTGCACCAGGCATCGCTGCCGGTCGAGCCGCACGGCCCGTACGCCGAGCCGCACGACGGTGCCCTGCGGGGGATCCGGCAGCCGCAGGGCGCGTGCGGGCAGCGAGCCGTCCAGTACGGCCGTCAACAGGGGCCTGTTGTAGGCCGGTTCGGGCTCCGCCCCGATGACGGTGACCGGACCGTGCGGCCGTTCCCGGCCGAGGAGTTCGACGAGGCGGTGCGCCGCCGGCCCGTACCCGACGACGAGGAGCCGTCCGGTGTCGGCGCCCCGCCGTCCGGCCGGCCCCGCGGAGGTGATCACGGAATTGACCACGGGATTGATCACGGGGGTGGTCGCGGGGGTGGTCATGGTGGTGGTCACGGGGCCGCCTCCAGGCGCACCGCGCACACCTTGAACTCGGGCATGCCGCTGCGGGGGTCGAGGGCGGCGTGGGTGAACAGGTTGGCCCGTCCGGCAGCCGCGAAGTGGAAGGGCACGAAGACGGTGTCGGTCCGCAGGTCGGGATCGCAGCGCACCCGTACCACCGCACCGCCACGTGCCGACACGACCCGGGCGCTCTGCCCGTCGGCGAGGCCGGCGCGTGCGGCCGTGTCCGGATGGACCTGGACGAAGGGCTCCGGGGCGGCCCGGACCAGTTCCCCGACGCGGCGGGTCTGCGCACCGGATTGGTAGTGGGCCAGGATCCGGCCGGTCGTCGCGTACAGGGGGAAGTCCCGGCAGGGGCGTTCGGCGGCCTCGCGGTGCTCGACGGGCGCGAACCGGGCCCGGCCGTCGGCGTGCGCGAACCGGTCGAGGAACAGCCGCGGGGTGCTGCCGCCGCCTTCCGGGCAGGGCCAGTACAGGGCCTCGCCCGCGTCGAGGCGGGCGTAGTCGATCCCGGAGTAGTCGGCGGGGGCGCCCCGGGTGGCCTCGCGGATCTCCTCGAAGACCGTGCGCGGATCGGCGGGGTAGTGCGCGGCGGGCTCGCCGAGGCGTACGGCCAGCTCCCTGATGACCTCCAGGTCGGGGAGCACCCCCGCGGGTGGGTCGAGCAGCCGGCGCCTGCGCAGTACGCGTCCCTCCAGGCTGGTCAGGGTCCCCTCCTCCTCGGCCCACTGGGTGACCGGCAGGACCACGTCGGCCGCCAGCGCCGTCTCCGAGGGGACGAAGTCCGCGACCACCAGCAGCTCCAGTGCGGCCAGGCGTTCGGCCACCCGGCCGGCGTCGGGCGCGGAGACCAGCGGATTGCACCCGGCCACCAGCAGGGCCCGCGGGCCGCCGGGGCTCCCGATGGCGTCGAGGATCTCGTAGGCACCGGGCCCGGGGGCGGGCAGCCGCTCCGGTGCGACGCCCCAGACGGCGGCGACGTGGGCCCGGTCGGCGGGGTCCGCCAGCGAGCGGTAGCCCGGCAGCTGGTCGGCCTTCTGGCCCATTTCGCGGCCGCCCTGGCCGTTGCCCTGGCCGGTCAGGGTGCCGAAGCCGCGGCCCGGGCGGCCGGGCAGTCCGAGGGCGAGGGCGAGGTTGGCGAACGCGGCGACCGTGTCGCTGCCCTTGCTGTGCTGCTCCGCGCCGCGGCCGGTCAGTACGTAGGCACGGCCGGCGCCCGCCAGCATCCGTACGGCGGCGCGCAGTTCCGCGGCGGGAACTCCGGTGACGGCCTCGACCCGTTCCGGCCACCAGGCACCGGCCCGGGCCCACGTCTCGTCGAAGCCGGCGGTCCGCTCGGCCACGTACGTCTTGTCGAGCAGTCCCTCGCTGACGGCGAGGTGGAGCAGGCCGAGGGCGAGGGCCAGGTCCGTGCCGGGGACCGGACGCAGGTGCAGGGCGGCGGTGGCGGCGGTGCGGGTGCGCCGGGGGTCGATGACGATCAGGGCGGGGCGTTCGAGGTGGCGCATCAGGGGCGGCATCGTCTCGGCCGGGTTTGCTCCGGCGAGCAGGACGACCTCGGCCCCGTCGAGGTCGGTGACGGGGAAGGGCAGGCCCCGGTCGACGCCGAACGCGGCCCGCTGGGCGACGGCTGCGGCCGCCATGCAGAAGCGGCCGTTGTAGTCGACGCGGCCGGTGCCGAGCGCCAGACGGGCGAACTTGCCCAGGAGGTAGGCCTTCTCGTTGGTGAGTCCGCCGCCTCCCAGGACGGCGACGGCGTCCGGGCCGTGGGCGGCGCGGATGCGGCGCAGCCGTTCGGCGGTGTGGTCGAGGGCCCGGTTCCAGTCCGTCGCGGCGAGCCTGCCGGTGGCGTCGCGCAGGAGGGGGGTGGTGAGGCGGTCCGGTGCGGCGAGCAGGGCCCCGGCGGTCCACCCCTTCTGGCAGAGGCTGCCGCGGTTCACCGGGAAGCCGGGGTCGGGCTCGACCGTGACGGCGCCCCGTGCCGCGCTCATCAGGGTGGCGCACTGGAGGGCGCAGTACGGGCAGTGGGTGGCCGTCCCGGCCCGGGGGGCGTGCGGGGCCGGGTCGCTCACCGGACCGGTCACCGGGCCTCAGCCGTTCGAGGGGCCTGGGGGGCGCAGCAGTGGTGGGGTGCGCGGCCGGGCCGCGCACGCACGGAATAAACTGGTTCATTTCTGGCATATCGAGGCACGGGATTGGCGGTACCCGAGGCAGAGTTTTGATACGCCATCGGAAATGCCAAATCCCCGCCAAGCGGGACCGCACGGCGGCCCGGCGGTCCCCTCCGTGGTCCCTCAGCCGGTGTGGAGGACCCGGAACCGCGCGGGTTCCGCCGGATCCCGGTCGACGACCTGGACCGGCGCCCAGGCCCATTGCCAGACGCTGATGTCCGGCGTGCGGGAGAACCGGATCCGCCCCCGGGTGCCTTCGACCGCGACGTGCGGCCAGGATTCGGCGATGCGCGCCCGGTCCGGGCCGTGGGAGCGCAGCACCTCGGCGAGGACGGTGACCGTGTCGTAGCCCTCGAAGGCGACGAAGGAGGGCGCTTCGGCCAGCTGCTCGCGGAGGGCCTTCCCGACCCGTGCGCCGAGTGGGCCCAGGCGCTCGGGCAGGTAGCGCAGGAACGGGATCGCGGCGCCGGCGGAGCCGAGCAGCGTCGCCCATTGCGAGAACTCCGGTTGTCCGGCCGGGGCGCCGATCAGGACGTCGGCGAGGCGCGGGTCGCGGCGGACGGACCGGACGATCGGCACGGCCGGCTCCGGGTGGCCGACCAGGAGGAGCAGGGCCGTCGCCCGGTGATCGGCGAGTGCGTCGCACACGGCCCCGGGGGAGAGCTCGCGCATGTCGAGTCCGATGACGGCGGCGCCGCGGGGAGCGAGGTGGTCCCGCAGGATGCGGGTCCCGGACGCCCAGTAGACACTCGGATCGACCGCCACGGCGATGCGGCGGTGGCCGGCGGCGAGGAGGAAGTCCGCGTAGGTCCGCCAGCCGTGGGACTGCGCCGGGGCGAGGCGCGCGACCCATGGTGTCGGCCGTTCGGTGAGCGCGTCGAGTACCGCCGACGAGCAGAGGAACGGCAGGCCGAGGGCGTCGGCCCTGGCAGCGGCCGTGCGGGCGACGACGCTGTGGTACTCCCCCGCCACGGCGGCCACGCCCAGGCGGTCCAGTTCGTCGACGGCCGCCGCGGCCCTCCGCGGATCGGCCGCGGTGTCCCGGACCACCAGTTCCAGCGGGCTTCCGGAGATGCCGCCGGTGTCGTTGACCTCGCGCACGGCCAGTTCGAGTCCGGCGAGCAGGTGCCGCCCCGCCTCCACCCAGCCGGGCCGGGTCAGCGGAACGAGGGCGCCGATGCGGACGGGTGGTCCGTCCGTCCGTACCGCCGCGGAAGGCGATGGGGGCGTGTTCATGCGGTGGTGTCTCCCTGTGGCGATCCGGTCGAGGCCACCCGGACCGCAGGATGGCGACGCCCGCGTCGTACGCGTTCCCGTGGACCCGCCCTGCGGGCGCACCCGGGCGACCGTGCGGGCCATTGCATCCACCGCATCGCCGGGCCGCAACCGATTATCCGGTCGACACGTTGGTCGTGATGGCGTTTGCTGACCGGCATGCCAGAGCTGCGTACCGACCGTCTCGTACTCCGCCGCTGGCGGGAATCCGACCTCGCACCGTGGGCGGCGATGAACGCCGACCCCGAAGTGCGCGCACACCTGGGAGAACTGCTGACGCGCAAGCAGAGCGACGCCGTGGTGGCCCGCATGCGGGCGGACTTCGACGCGCGGGGATTCGGCTGGTGGGCACTCGAAGCCCGGGAAACCGGTGAGTTCCTCGGGCGCGCCGGCCTGGACGCCGTGGACGAGGGCATGCCGTTCGCGGGGGTGGACGTCGGATGGCGGCTGGTGCGCGCGGCGTGGGGAAACGGCTACGCCACCGAGGCCGCCCGCGCCTGCCTGGCCTTCGGCTTCGAGACCCTCGGGCTGCCGGAGATCATCGCGACGACGACCGTCGGCAACCTGCGTTCCCGGGCGGTGATGCGCCGCGTCGGGATGACCCGCGATCCGGCTGACGACTTCGAGGATCCGAGCGTGCCCGAGGGGCCGCTCCGCCGCTGTGTGCTGTACCGGACCCGTCCGGCGGGCAGGCCCTGACGCGCGTCACGACGGAACCGTCAGGCCACCGCCGTGTCCCCGCTGTTCGCCCACTGACCGGGCCGTATGGGCGCGGAGATGAAGGGGGGCGGTCCTCCCCGGGGTGAACGCCGGCGCTAGCGTGATCACCATGTACGAGATCAAGGGCGTGAGAGCCACGCCGGGCGGACGGATGAACGTCCGGTTCCACAGGCACGGCTTCGTCGTCGGACCGGACCGGCGCGCCGGCCGCGTCGCCGAAACACTCTTCGGCGACGGAGCCGGGTGCATCACCGCACTGGTGCTGCTCGCGTCGGTGGGGCTGTTCACTCTGCTCCGCAAGAACGGGGCGCCGGAGGCCGCCGTCACGGCCTGCATGTGGGTGTTCATCGTGGCGGTCTGCTACGGCACGCTCATCGCACTGCTGCACTGGACCGCCGGGGTGGTCGCCAACGTCCTGTTGTTCCTGTTCGTCGTGGTGACGCTCCCGGGGCTGCTGATTCCGGGCTACCGGCGGACGGTGCTGCGCCGGTGGCGCGGCGGTGGTCCGGAGACCGATCCGGGGTGGGTTCCGGGGACCGCCCTCCTCGGGGTGTGGCATCAAGTGGACCCGCAGGGCGGCGTCGTGGTGACGGTCCAGCGGACCGACGGATCCGTCACGGCGTACGTTCCCCCGGCCGACAAGGCCCGCAACCTGTACGACCACTTCGACACGCTGCTGCGCAACGCCCGCCCGGCCCCGGCTCCCTACCAGCAGCCGGCGGCACACGGCGCTCCGGCGTACCAGCCCTGGCAGGGGAACCCGGGCCACCGGCCCGGCCACCACCCGGGCCATCCCCACGGCTGACCCTCGCCCGCCCCGGTAGCCGGTCAGCGGAAGTCGTCCGCGTGTTCCTCGGTCCACGAACGGAACGTCCGCGCCGGCTTCCCCAGCACACGTTCCACGGTGTCGGTCACCCGCTCGGGCGACTCCACGAACGACCCCCACGCCCGCAGTCTGGCGTCGACGAACGCGGCGTTCCCCCAGGCCGCCGTCAGCTGCCTCCGCGCCACCTCCACCGGCAGGTCCTCCCACCGCACCTGGCGGCCGACGGCCTCGCCGATGATCCTGACCTGCTCGGCATGGGTGATCGACTCGGGGCCGGTGATCACGTACCTGGCCCCGTCGTGCCCGGGCGAGGTGAGCACGCGTACGGCCACGTCCGCGATGTCGCGCTCGTGGATCAACGATCTGGAGGCCTGCCCGTACGGCCAGCGGACGACCCCCTGCCTGACCTGGTCGGCCCAGCCGAGCGTGTTCGTGGCGAAGTCGATGGCCCGCAGGAACGTCCAGCTCAGCCCGGATTTCCTGATCAGCCGCTCGATCTCCTGGTGGTAGGAGGTGGCCGGCTCGCCGTCCGCGAGATCGGCCACATCGGTCGACAGGTACACGACCCGCTCGGCGTGGCGGGCGATCACCTCCACCACGCGCGGGTCCACCGCGATCCCGGGCCACATCAGGTAGACGCTCTCCACGTCGCGCAGCGCCGCCTCCAGCGTCCCGGGGGACGAGAGGTCCCCGCGCACGACCTCCACCCCTTCGGGGAGCGCCGCCCCGGCCGGGTCGCGCACCAACGCGCGTACCCGGCGCCCTGCCTCGTCCAGCGAGGAGACGATGTGCCTGCCTATGGTGCCGGTCGCGCCGGTCACGAGAATCCTGGTCACTGTCACGCCAACCACGACCACCCCCTCGGTATGCCCGGCCGCCGGCGCTGACCGGTAACGGCCGCGGCCGGGCATCCTGCACGTCTCGGAACGCTCCGTTCCCGCCCGGCGCCGGCGCTCGGGCGGAGGGGGTCAGGGAGTGACGGACGTGCGGAGGTGGTCCGTCATGGTGCGGACCACCTCGGCCTGGTCGCGTACCAGGTAGAAGTGCCCCCGGGAGAAGACCCGCAGGGTGAACGGGCCTTCGGTGTGCGCGGCCCAGGCCGCCGCCTCCGCCGGGGTCACCTTCGGGTCCTCGCTGCCGATCATGGCGACCAGGGGGCAGTTCAACGGCTCCCCCGGCGCGGGGGCGTAGGTTTCGGCGGCCCGGTAGTCGGCGCGGATGGCCGGGAGGATCATCCGGAGCACCTCCTCGTCCCCGAGCAGCTGTGTGTCGGTGCCGCTGAGGCTCTTGACCTCGTCGATCAGGCCCCGGTCGTCGAGCAGGTGCACGGTCTCGTGCCGGAGTGCCGAGGGAGCCCGGCGCCCGGAGGCGAAGAGCGCCGCCGCGACGACGCCCTTCTCGCGCTCGAGACGGCTCGCCACCTCGTAGGCCACCGAGGCGCCCATGCTGTGGCCGAAGAACGCCAACGGCCGGTCGGCCCAGGGCAGCAGTGCGGTGAACACCCGGTCGGCGAGTTCCGGGACGTTGTCGATGAGGGGCTCGGCCCGACGGTCCTGGCGGCCGGGGTACTGGACGCACAGGACGTCGGCGAAGTCCGGCATGTTCCGGGCCAGGGGGAGGTAGAAGCTCGCGGAGCCGCCGGCGTGCGGCAGGCAGACCAGCCGGACCCCGGCGTCCGGCCTCGGCTGGAACCGGCGTATCCACAGGCTGTTGTCGGTGGGGGTGGAGGTGCGGGCGGGGGTGCTCATGGTGTGGCGTGATTCCCTTCGGGTGGGGCGGGTGCGGGCGGTGGAGGGTCAGGACAGCTTGAGGACCCATTCGTCGACCGCGGTCGCCGTGGACGGTGCGTGCCGTTCCATCAGCGTGTAGTGGTCGCCGGGTACTTCGGTGACCTGCTGGGCGTGTCCGGGCGCGGGCGGCCGGTCGTCGGTCCCTTCCTCGCCGTCCGCCACGCGGTCCTCGGCGCGGACGACCAGCGTGGGCGCCTTCGCCACCGGGGCGTCCCAGTCCTCGAAGAGGGCGAGGTAGCCGCCCATCGCGGTGAGCTGGGTACCGGGTGCGGAGATGAAGTCGAAGCGCTCCGACTGTTCCCGTACCACCGCCGACTGGAAACGGTCGGCCATGCCCTGGTCGCGGGTGAAGCTGTCCAGCATCACGATGCCTTCGACGGGCCGGCCCAGCTCCTCCAGCCGGCAGGCCACGGCGTGCGCGACCCAGCCCCCCGAGGAGTAGCCGACGAGCACCACGGGCTCCTCGCCCGCGCAGTCGGCGACGGCCCGGACGTGCACCTCGACGAGGGCGGCTACGTCCCGCGGCAGCGCCTCCCCCGGGCCGAAGCCCGGCTCGGGCAGGGCCCAGACGGTGCGCCGGCCGCCGAACGCGGCCGCGAAGCGGGCGTACTGGTGGACCCCGGAGGGGGCCATGTACGGGCCGAAGCAGATCAGCTGCGGCCCTTCGTCCCCGTGTGCCAGCCGGACCGGGACCGGACCGTGGTCGGCGGCCGACTCGGCGTCGAAGACCGGTCGCAGCCGGGCCGCGGCGGTGAGCATCCCGATGCCCTCGGAGAGCCTGCCCAGTTCACCGGCCCGGCGGTAGAGGCCGACGAGCAGGTCGTCCTGCTCGTCGCGCGCGGCCGGTCCGGCTCCGCGGGACCCGCCGGAGGCCTCCGCCAGGAGGGCCAGGAGCCGGGTGGTCACCGCCGCGGGGGTGGGGTGGTCGAAGACCAGGGTGCTGGGCAGTTTGAGGCCCGTGGCCCGGCCGAGCCGCTTCGCGAGGCGGACGGCGGTCAGCGAGTCGAAACCGAGTTCCAGGAAGACGTGCCGTTCCCGTACGGCGTCGGCGGACGGGTGGCCGAGTACGGCCGCGGCCTCGGAGCGTACGAATTCCAGCGCGGCCGCGTCGCGTTCGGTGGCGGGCAGGCCCGTCAGCCGGCGTACGAGGAGGGGTTCGCCGTCGGACCCCGCGTCCGCGCCGGTCTCCTCGGCGGCCAGCAGGCGGGCCACCTCGGGCAGGCCGCCGAGCAGCGGGCTCGGCCGGGCGGCGGTGAACCCGGGCAGGAAGCGCTTCCAGTCCACGTCGGCGACGATCACCGAGGTGTCCCCGTGTTCGACCGCGCGGCGCAGGGCCAGTACGGCGAGTGCGGGGTCCATCGGGTCCAGGCCGCGCAGCCTCAGCCGTTCCTCGGCGGCCCGGTCGACCATGCCGCCGCCGCCCCAGGCGCCCCAGGCGATGGAGGTGGCGGTCAGGCCGCGCGCCCGCCGGTGTTCGGCGAGGGCGTCGAGGGAGGCGTTCGCCGCCGCGTAGGCGGACTGGGCGCCGCTTCCCCAGGCGGCGGCGCCTGAGGAGAACAGGACGAAGGCGTCCAGTTCGCGGTCGCCCAGCAGCGCGTCGAGGTGGGCCGCGCCGGCGGCCTTGGCACCCAGCACGTCGGCGGCCTCGGCCACGGTGGTGTCGGCGAGCAGGGCGGGCGTGCCGATGCCGGCGGCGTGGACCACGGCGCTGAGCGGCGGCAGGTCGGCGAGCGAGTCCAGGAGGGCGGACACCGCCGTCCGGTCGGCCATGTCGCAGGCGGCGAGC
This sequence comes from Streptomyces sp. NPDC031479, assembly GCF_055581065.1. Taxonomy (NCBI): domain Bacteria; kingdom Bacillati; phylum Actinomycetota; class Actinomycetes; order Kitasatosporales; family Streptomycetaceae; genus Streptomyces; species Streptomyces sp. NPDC031479. The sequence goes on along the minus strand of NZ_JBVIKC010000049.1, from coordinate 50,667 downwards.
GTCACGCGGGCGCCCAGTGCCTCCAGTTCGGCGCGCAGCTCGTCGGCGCCGTCGGCCGCGGGGCCGCGACGGCTGGTCAGCACCAGGTGCTCGGCGCCGGCGGTCGCCAGCCAGTGGGCGACGCGGCTCCCGATGAAGCCGGTGCCGCCGGTGACCAGTACGGTGCCGCGCGGCTGCCAGCCGGGCCCGGCGGGGGTGTCGGTGCCGGTGGCGCGGAGCATCCGGCGGGCGTGGGCGCCGTCGGCGCGGACGGCGATCTGGTCCTCTCCGGTGGCTCCGCCGAGGGCGGCGGCCAGCCGGCGTCCGGTGCCCGTGTCCGTGGCCCGTACGTCGGCGGGCAGGTCCACGAGGCCGCCCCAGCGTCCGGGGTGTTCCAGGGCCACGACCCGGCCCAGCGCCGCCACCGTCGCCTGGGGTACGGCGCGGAGGGGGTCGGCGGGCCCGGTGGACACGGCGCCCCGGGTCACGCACCACAGGGGCGCGTCGACGTCGGCGTCGCCGAGCGCCTGTACGAGGAGCAGGGTGGTGGCGAGGCCTAGCGGGACGGCCGGGTGGCCGGGGTGGGCCTGGTCCGCGAGGGCGAGCAGGGACAGGACCCCTCGTGCGCCGGCGCCCGCTTCCCGCAGCGTGTCGGCGAGGGTGTGGCGGTCCTCGTCGCCGGTGACGGCCAGCCGGACGGTGTCGGCGCCGTGTGCGGCGAGGGAGTCGAGCGCCAGCTGCACGGCGGGGTCTTCGAGCCGGTCCCGGGGGACGAGCGCGAGCCAGCGTCCGGTGAGGGCGGGCGGGGCCGTGTCGGGGACCGGCTTCCAGCCGATCCGGTAGCGCCAGGCCCGGGTCGCGGCCTCGTCGCGGCGGCCGCGGTGCCAGGCGCGCAGTGCCGGGAGCGCGGTGGCGAGGGTGGTGTCCTCGTCGAAGCGCAGCTCCTCGGCGAGGGAGGTCAGGTCCTCGCGTTCCACGGCCGCCCAGAACTCGGCGTCCGCGGCGGACTGCGGCGCCGGTGCCGTCTGTGCCGCGGTGTCGGGCGCGTCGAGCCAGTACCGCTGTCGCTGGAAGGGGTAGGTGGGCAGTTCGGCCGGGGTGCCCGCGGGGGCGCCGAACACCGCGGTCCAGTCGACCGGGACGCCGTGCGCGTGCGCCTCGCCCAGGGAGGCGAGGAAGCGCCGGGCGCCGCCCGCGGAGCGGGTCAGGGTCGGCACGACGGCTTCGGCGGGGCCGTCGGTACGGGCGTCGTCGAGGGTGTCCTGGAGTCCGTACACCAGCACCGGGTGCGGGCTGATCTCGATGAAGACGCGGTGTCCGTCCGCGCGCAGACGCCGGACCGCCTGCTCGAAGCGTACGGTCCGGCGCAGGTTGCCGTACCAGTACGCGGCATCGGGAGCGGTGTCCAGCATGTCGCCCGTCACGGTCGAGCAGAACGGGATCTCCGGGGTGCTCGGGACGAGCGGGGCGAGTTCCGCGGCCAGGTCGTCCCGCACCTCCTCGACCTGGGCGCAGTGCGAGGCCAGGTCCACCCTGACGCGCTTGGCCTGTATCCCGTCGGCCGCGCAGGCGTCGACGAGTTCGGCCAGCGCGTCCGGGTCGCCGGCGACGACCACGGTGCGCGGTCCGTTGACGGCGGCCACGGCGAGGCGGTCCTCCCAGGGGGCGAGGCGGCCGGTGACCTCGGCCTCGGAGCGCGGGACCGAGACCATGCCGCCGCGTCCGGCCAGCCGGGCGAGCAGGGCGCTGCGGCGGGCCACGAGCCGGGCGCCGTCCTCCAGGGTCAGTGCGCCGGCGACGACGGCGGCCGCTATCTCGCCCTGCGAGTGGCCGACGACGGCGGCCGGGCGGACCCCGCACGCACTCCACAGTTCGGCGAGGGCCACCATGACCGCCCACAGCACCGGCTGGATCACCTCGGGGCCGTCCAGCGCGGGGGCTCCGTCGGCGCCCCGCAGGACGTCGTCGAGCGACCAGTCCACGTACGGTGCGAGCGCTTCGCCGCAGGCGGTGATCCGGTCGCGGAAGACGGGAGAGGTGTCGAGGAGCTCGATGGCCATGCCCGCCCACTGGGATCCCTGGCCGGGGAAGACGAACACCGGCTGGGCGGGGGATCCGGCGGAGCCGCGGACCGCGAACTCGTGGGAGCCGCCGGAGGCGATCGACTCCAGGGCCGCGACCAGTTCGTCGCGGTCCTCGCCGACCGCGACGGCGCGTTCGTCGAAGAGGGTGCGGGTGGTGGCGAGGGCGTATCCGATGTCGCGCGGCCGGGTGCCGTCCTCGCGCAGCAGCGCGGCGAGGCGTCCGGCCTGCTGTTCCAGTGCCGCTCCCGTGCGGGCGGACAGCGTCAGGGGTACGGCCGCCGCTCCGGCCGGGGGCCGGGGAACCGTCCGCGGCGCCTCGGGGGCTTCCGGTGCTTCCGGTGCTTCCGGTGCTTCCGGTGCTTCCGGTGCTTCCTCGATGATGACGTGGGCGTTGGTCCCGCTCATCCCGAAGGAGGAGACCGCGGCCCGCCGGGGGCGGCGCTCGGCGGGGGCCCAGGCGACGGGCTCGGTCAGCAGCCGGACGGCGCCGGCGCTCCAGTCGACGTGCGGGGTCGGCTCCTCGGCGTGCAGGGTCCTGGGGAGCGTTCCGTGCCGCAGGGCCTGCACCATCTTGATGATGCCGCCCGCTCCGGCGGCGGCCTGGGTGTGTCCGATGTTGGACTTGAGGGAGCCCAGCCACAGCGGCCGGTCCGCGGGGCGGTCCCGGCCGTACGTGGCGAGCAGCGCCGAGGCTTCGATGGGGTCTCCGAGCCGGGTGCCCGTGCCGTGCCCCTCGACGGCGTCGACGTCGGCGGTGGACAGTCCGGCGTTGGCGAGGGCCTGGCGGATGACGAGTTGCTGGGCGCGGCCGCTGGGGGCGGTGAGGCCGTTGGAGGCTCCGTCCTGATTGATCGCCGAACCCCGGACGACGGCCAGGACGCGGTGTCCGTTGCGGCGGGCGTCGGACAGCCGCTCCACCAGCAGCATGCCGACGCCCTCGCCCCAGCCCGTGCCGTCTGCGTCGGCGGAGTACGCCTTGCAGCGGCCGTCGGCGGAGAGGGCGCGCTGGCGGCTGAACTCGACGAACGCGCCGGAGCTGGACATGACCGTCACCCCGCCCGCCAGGGCGAGTTCGCACTCGCCCTGGCGCAGGGCCTGGGCCGCCATGTGGAGGGCCACCAGGGAGGACGAGCAGGCCGTGTCGACGGTGACGGCCGGTCCTTCGAGGCCGAGGGTGTAGGCGATCCTCCCGGAGGCGACGCTGGCGGCGTTGCCGGTGCCCAGGTAGCCCTCGACGTCTTCGGGGACGGCGAGGCCGCGCCGGACGTAGTCCTGGTACCCGGAGCCGACGAACACTCCGGTGCGGCTGCCGCGCACGCTCGCCGGATCGATGCCGGCCCGCTCGAAGGCCTCCCAGGACGTCTCCAGGAGCAGTCGCTGCTGGGGGTCCATGGCGGTCGCCTCGCGCGGCGAGATGCCGAAGAAGGCGGCGTCGAAGTCGGCGAGGTCGTAGAGGAAGCCGCCGGCGCGGGCGTAGGTGGTGCCCGGGTGGTCGGGGTCCGGGTGGTAGAGGGTGTCCAGGTCCCAGCCGCGGTCGTCGGGGAAGACCGACATGGCGTCCGTGCCCTCGTCCACCAGCCGCCACAGCTCTTCGGGCGAGCGGACCCCGCCCGGGTAGCGGCAGCTCATGGCGACGATGGCGATCGGCTCGTCGTCGGCGCGCACGGGGACGGCGGCGCTCCCGGGGGCGTCGGCGGTACCCAGGAGTTCGACGAGGAGCGCGCCGGCGAGGTCGAGCGCCGACGGGTAGTCGAACACCATGGTGGTGGGCAGCCGCAGTCCGGTGGCCTTGACGAGGCGGTTGCGCAGCTCGACGGCGGTCAGCGAGTCGAAGCCGAGGTCGCGGAAGGCCCGGCCGGGTTCGACGGCCTCGGGGCCCGGGTGTCCGAGCACGGCCGCGGCCTCGGCCCGTACGAGTTCCACGAGGGTGCGGTCGCGTTCGGCCGGGTCCACCCGGTCCAGGGCCCGGCGCAGGGCGCCGGCGGTGTCTTCCGCCCCGTCGGGGTGGCCCGCGCGTACGGAGACGGCCTCGCGGACTTCGGGCAGGTCTGCGAGCAGGGGGCTGGGGCGGCCGACCGTGAAGGTGGGGGCGAAGCGCGCCCAGTCCACGTCGGCGACGGTCACGGCGGTCGCGTTCCGGGCGACCGCGCGCTCCAGCACGGTGAGGGCGGATTCGGCCGCCAGGGGGGCGAGGCCGCGCCGGCGCAGGTTCTCGGCGATCCCGGGGCCGGCGGCCATGCCCGCGTCGGCCCAGGGTCCCCAGGCCAGGGCGGTGGCCGGCAGGCCCCGGGCCCGGCGGGCTGCGGCGAGCGCGTCCAGGTGGGCGTTGGCGGCGCTGTACGCGGCCTGGCCTCCCGCGCCCCACACTCCGGCGATGGAGGAGAACAGGACGAACGCGTCGAGTTCGGCGGGGCCGCCGGGCAGTGTGTCGAGGAGCTCGTCGAGGTGGACGGCGGCCGCGGCCTTGGCGGCCAGGACGGCGGCGAAGGCGGCCGGGTCGGTGTCGGCCAGCAGGGCGGAGGTGTCCACGCCCGCCGTGTGCACCACCGCGGTGAGGGGGCCGGCCGTGCCCGCCGTGTCCGTCAGTTCGGTGAGCAGCCGGGACAGCGCGTCGCGGTCCGACACGTCGCAGGCGGCCAGGGTCACGCGAGTACCCAGCGACTCCAGTTCGGCGCGCAGTTCCTCGGCGCCGGGGGCCCCGGGGCCGCGTCGGCTGGTCAGCACCAGGTGTTCGGCGCCGCGGGCGGCGAGCAGCCGGGCGACGTGCCCGCCGAGCGCGCCGGTCCCGCCGGTGATGAGCACGGTTCCGCGGGGGCGCCACTCCCCGGCCGGCTGGGCGCCGGCCCGGCCGGCGCGGGCGAGCCGGCGGGCGAACACCCCATCGGCGCGGACGGCGAGCTGGTCTTCCGGGCCGCCGGCGGCGAGGGCGGCCACGATCCGGGCCGGTACGGGTCCTTCGCGGTCCGGGGGCAGGTCGACGAGACCGCCCCACCGGCCGGGGTGCTCCAGCGCGGCCACCCGGCCGAGTCCCCAGACCTGGGCCTGGCCGGGGGCCGTCACCGGGTGGTCGTCGGGCGAGGTGGACACCGCGCCGCGCGTGGCGCACCACAGCGGCGCCTCGACGCCCGCGTCGCCCAGCGCCTGGATCAGGGTCAGGGTGGCGGCGACGCCGCCGGCCAGGGCGGACAGGCCTTCGACGGGGCGCTCGTCCAGTGCGAGCAACGAGACGACGGTGCGCGGCGGCGTGGTGTCCGTGGCTTCGCGCAGGCGTGCGGTGAGCGTCTCCCGGTCCTCCGCGCCGTCGACGGTGAGGGAGGTGACGGGGCAGCCCTGTGCGGCGAGCACGTCCCGGAGTCCGGCTCCGAGGGCTTCGGCGCCGCTGTCGTGGTCCGGGCCGCCGGCGGGCAGGACCAGCAGCCAGTGCCCGTCAGGGGTCGCGGCCGCCCGATCGGCCGCGGGGTCGGTGGCCGGACCGGCCGAAAGGTCCGTCAGCCGCTTCCAGGTGACGTCGTACTGCCATTCCTCGACCGTGGTACGGCGGCCACCGGCGGCCGGGGCCGCTTCGAGCCAGTAGTGCTCGCGCTGGAAGGCGTACGTGGGCAGGTCTACGTGCCGGGCGCCCTGTCCGGCGAGGACGGCCGTCCAGTCGACGGGCGTGCCGCGGACGTGGAGGTGGGCGAGGGCGGTGGTGACGGCCTGGCCCTCGGCCCGGTCGGCACGCAGTACGGGGATGGCGGCTGCTTCGTCGTCGTCGAGGACGGCCTGGGCCATGGCGGTCAGAACACCGCCCGGTCCGATCTCCAGGAAGGTGGCGACGCCTTCGCCGGCGAGGGCGGTGACGGCGTCCGCGAAGCGGACGGCCTCACGGACGTGGCGCACCCAGTAGTCGACGGAGCAGAACTCCTCCGCCGATACCGGACCGCCGGTGAGGGTGGAGACGACCGGCACGCGCGGGGTTTCGAAGGAGACCGTTTCCAGGGTCGCTCGGAACTCGTCGAGCACCGGGTCCATCAGCGGGGAGTGGAAGGCGTGGGACACGGAGAGCGCCTTGGACTTGCGGCCGTCGGCCGCGAGACGGTCCACGACCGCCGCGACCGCGTCCTCGGCACCCGAAACCACCACGGACGACGGGCCGTTGACGGCGGCGATGCCCGCGCGGCCCTCGAACCCGGACAGCAGGTCCCGTACCTCGGCCTCCGAGGCCTCCACCGCCACCATCACCCCGCCGGCCGGGAGGGCCTGCATCAGCCGGCCGCGCGCCGCGACCAGAGCCGCCGCGTCTTCGAGCGAGAGCACACCCGCCACGTGCGCCGCCGCGAACTCACCCACCGAGTGCCCGGCCAGGAAGTCCGGCCGGACGCCCCAGGACTCCACCAGCCGGAACAGCGCCACCTCGACCGCGAACAGGGCGGGCTGCGCGTATCCGGTCCGGTCCAGCAGTTCGGGGTCCTTGCCGAACACGACGCTCCTCAGGGGGCGTTCGAGGTGCCGGTCCAGCGCGGAGCAGACCGCGTCGAAGGCGTCGGCGAACACGGGAAAGGAGGCGTGCAGTTCGCTTCCCATGCCGAGCCGCTGGCTGCCCTGCCCCGAGAAGAGGAACGCGGTTTCGCCGTCGCGGCCGCCGATCCCCTCGACCACCTGTGCGGCGGAGGTCCCTTCGGCCACGGCCTTCACACCGGCGACGAGTCCGGGCAGGTCCGTTCCGACCACGGCGGCTCGGTGTTCCAGTGCGGCTCGCGAGGTCGCCAGGGAATGGGCCACGTCGACCGGGCTGACGTCGCCGAGGCCGAGGACGTGCGCCAGCAGCCGCTCCGCCTGCTCGCGCAGGGCCGCACCGTTGCGTCCGGAGAGGGTCCACGCCACGGGCGTGGGGCCGCCGGGCGGTTGGGTCCGGTCCCGGCCCGAGGGGTCCTCTTCGGCGTCGGGTGCCGGCGGGGCCTGTTCGATGATGGTGTGGGCGTTGGTCCCGCTCACGCCGAAGGAGGACACGGCGGCCCGGCGCAGGCGGCCGTTCTCGCCCCATGCGACGGGTTCGGTGAGCAGGCGGACGGTTCCCTCGGACCAGTCCACGTGCGGCGAGGGCTCCTCGGCGTGCAGGGTCTTCGGCAGGACCCCGTGCCGCATCGCCTCGACCATCTTGATGACCCCGCCCACCCCGGCCGCCGCCTGCGTGTGCCCGATGTTCGACTTCAGCGACCCCAGCCACAACGGCCGTTCGGCCGAGCGCCCCCGCCCGTACGTGGCCAGCAGCGCCTGCGCCTCGATCGGATCACCCAACCGCGTCCCCGTACCGTGCGCCTCCACCACGTCCACATCGCCCGCCGACAACCCCGCACCCGCCAACGCCTGCTCGATCACCCGCTGCTGCGCCGGACCGTTCGGAGCCGTCAGACCATTCGAAGCACCGTCCTGATTCACCGCGCTGCCCCGCACCACCGCCAACACCGGATGCCCATTGCGCCGGGCATCCGACAGACGCTCCACCAACAGCATCCCCACGCCCTCGCCCCAGCCCGTTCCGTCGGCCTCGGCGGCGAAGGACTTGCAGCGGCCGTCCACGGCGAGGCCCTGCTGACGGCTGAACTCCGTGAACATGCCGGTGGCGGCCATGACGGCGGCCCCGCCCGCGAGGGCCATCGTGCACTCGCCCTGCCGCAGGGCCTGGACCGCCAGGTGCAGGGCCACCAGCGAGGAGGAGCACGCGGTGTCCACCGTCACCGCGGGGCCTTCGAGGCCGAAGGTGTAGGACACCCGGCCGGACGCGACGCTGGGGGCGGTGCCGGTGAGCAGGAAGCCCTCCAGCTCTTCCCGGGTGTCGCCGCTGCCCGCGTAGCCCTGGTAGGCGAGGCCGACGAAGACGCCGGTGCGGGATCCCTTGACGGAGGTGGGGGCGATGCCGGCCCGCTCGAACGCCTCCCAGGCCACTTCGAGGAGCAGCCGCTGCTGCGGGTCGGTGGCGAGGGCCTCGCGGGGTGACATGCCGAAGAAGCCGGGGTCGAAGCGGCCCGCGTCGTGCAGGAACCCGCCCTCGCGGGTGTAGCACTTCCCGGGCTTGCCCGGGTCCGGGTCGTACAGCCCTTCGAGGTCCCAGCCCCGGTCGGCGGGGAAGCCGGTGACGGCGTCCGAGCCGCTCTCGACCAGCCGCCAGAGCGCTTCGGGGCTGTCCACCTGCCCGGGGTAGCGGCAGCTCATCGCCACGATGGCGATCGGCTCCTGGTCCTTGGCCTCCACCTCGTGGAGACGGCGCCGTGTCTGCTTGAGGTCCGCCGTCACCCGCTTGAGGTAGTCCAGCAGTTTCTGTTCGTTCTCGTTCTGGCCGCTGAGGGCGTCGTGCTGGTTCTGCATGTGTGGTTCACCCGCCGGGAAGTGTCAGTGGAGTGGTGCGGTGGTGCGGGCCGCGAAGGTGTGCACCGTGGTGGTCCGGGTGCTCAGGCGCCGTCGAGCTCCTGGTCGATGAGCGCGAAGATGTCGTCGACGGTGGCGCTGCGCAGCCGCTCGTCGGACGCCTCGTCGGGCGGGGTGCCGCCGGCTGCCCCGTCGGCCGCGCCGCCGTCGCCGAGTGCTGCGAGCACGCCGTGCAGGCGGGCCCGGATCCGGGACCGGACCAGGTCGTCGTCGGCTCCGACGGCGGCGAGGGCCGTCTCGAACCGCTCGAGTTCGCCGAAGACCGCGAGGGCCGACGGGGCGGGTGCCCGGTCGGGTACGAGGTCGAGCCGGATCCGCTCGGCGAGGGCGGCGGGCGTCGGGTTGTCGAACACGAGGGTGGCCGGCAGCCGGAGTCCGGTGGCGGCGCCCAGCCGGTTGCGCAGCTCCACCGAGGTGAGCGAGTCGAAGCCGAGCTGCTTGAACTCCCGGTTGCGGTCGACGTCGCGCGGGCCGCCGATGCCGAGCACCGCCGCCACCTGGGTGCGCACCAGGTCGAGGAGGACGCCGTCCCGTTCGGGCTCGGACAGGGCGCCGAGCCTCTCGCGCAGCGCGGCGGCTCCGTCGGCCGCCACGGCCTCCCGGGCGGTGCGCCGGGCGGCCCGGCGGACCAGGCCGCGCAGGACCGCCGGGACCTCCCTCGCGGAATCCGGGCCGGCGGTGGGCGCGGTGGTGTCGAAGCGGACCGGCACCGCGACGGCGTGTTCGCCGGTCCTGGCCGCGTCGAAGAGCGCCAGGCCCTCCTCGGCGCGGAAGGACACCAGTCCGGAACGGGCCATCCGCCCGCGTCCTCGCTCGTCCATCCCGGAGGCCATGCCGCTGTCGGCCCACGGGCCCCAGGCCAGGGCGGTGGCGGGCAGGCCGGCCGCCGCCCGGCGCTGGGCGAACGCGTCCAGGAACGCGTTGGCCGCGGCGTAGTTGCCCTGCCCGGCGCTGCCCAGGGTCGCGGCGACGGAGGAGAACAGGACGAACTCCGACAGGTCCAGGCCCCGGGTCAGCTCGTGGAGGTTGAGCGCGGCGTCCACCTTGGGGCGCAGTACGGCGTCCAGCCGGTCCGCGGTGAGCGTGGCGACCAGGCCGTCGTCGAGCACCCCGGCCGCGTGGATCACCGCGGTCAGCGGCCGGTCGGCGGGGATCCCGGCCAGCAGTGCGGCGAGCGCGTCGCGGTCGGCGGCGTCACAGGCGGCCACCGTGACGGTCTCGGCGCCCCGCGCGAGCAGGTCGTCGCGCAGGGCGGCCGCTCCCTCGGCGGCCGGCCCGCGCCGGCCGGCGAGCAGCAGGTGGCGTGCGCCGTGGCGGTCCACCAGGTGGCGGGCCACCAGCCCGCCGAGGGCACCGGTGGCGCCGGTGACGAGTACGGTGCCGGAGGGGTCGGGTGCGGCGGGGACGGTGAGGACGAGCTTGCCGACGTGCCGGGCCTGGCTGAGGTGGCGCAGCGCGTCGGGTGCCCGGCGTACGTCCCAGCAGGTGACGGGGAGCGGGCGCAGCGCCCCGGTTTCGAACAGCGCCACCAGTTCGCGGAGCATGGCGCCGATGCGTTCGGGTCCGGCCTCGATGGTGTCGAAGGCGGTGTACGCGGCGCCTCGGTGTCCGGCCGCGACCCGCGCGGGGTCACGGACGTCCGTCTTGCCCATCTCCAGGAAGCGGCCGCCGTCGGTCAGCGTGCGCAGGGAGGCGTCCACGTATTCCCCGGCGAGGGAGTTGAGGACGACGTCCACACCACGGCCGCCGGTGGCGGTCAGGAACCGCTGCTCGAAGCCCAGGTCGCGGGACGAGGCGAGGTGCTCCTCGTCGAGGCCGTCCGCCCGCAGGGCGGCCCATTTGCCGGGGCTCGCGGTGCCGTACACCTCGGCGCCGAGGTGCCGGGCCAGCTGGGTCGCGGCCATGCCGACGCCGCCCGCCGCGGAGTGCACCAGCAGGGTCTGCCCGGCCCGCAGGCCGGCCAGGTCGACGAGGGCGTAGTAGGCGGTCAGGAAGACGATCGGCACCGACGCGGCCTCGGTGAACGTCCAGCCGTGCGGGATCCGCGCCACCATCCGGTGGTCGGCGACGGCGAGCGGGCCGAACGCCTCGGGGACCATGCCGAACACCCGGTCCCCCACCGCCAGTGCGGTGACCCCGGGGCCGGTCTCGCAGACGACGCCCGCGGCCTCGCTGCCCAGGCTGGCGGCCCCCGGATACATGCCGAGTGCGATGAGGGCGTCGCGGAAGTTGACGCCCGCCGCGCGCACGGCGATCCGGACCTGGCCCCGGCCGAGCGGGGCGGTGGCCGCGGGGTTCTCCGTCAGGGCGAGGTCGTCGAGGGTGCCGGTGGCGCCGGTGGCCCCCGTGGTCAGGCGCCAGGCGGTGGCTCCGGGAGCGGGCCGGAGGCTGTCGCCGGGTGACCGGCGGGCGAGCCGGGGGACGTACGCGGCGCCGTCGCGCAGCGCGAACTGGGGTTCGCCGGTGGCGAGCGCGGCGGGCAGGGCCCGGCCGGACGGGCCGTGGCCGTCGGGGTCGTCCGTGTCGACGAGGACCAGGCGTGCGGGATTCTCCGACTGGGCGGACCGTACGAGGCCCCAGAGGGCGCTCTGGGCCGGGTCGGTGACCGTGGCGCCGGGTGTGGGGGCGACGGCCCCCCGGGTGAGGAGGACCAGCCGGGCGTGCGCGGTCCGGTCGTCGCCGAGCCAGGTCCGCAGCGCTTCGAGGCCCTGCCGGGTCACCTCCCGTACGTCCTGCGCCGTACCGTCGCCGGTGGCGCGCGGGGCGGGCATCAGGACGGTGTGCGGGAGTCCGTCCGCGGCGCCGGGGGCGGCCAGGAGTGCGAGGAGACCCTCGTGGTCCTCGACCCGGGTGATGTCCGTGGTGGGTCCGGTTTCTCCCGGGGTGAGGGCGGGCCAGTCCATCCGGTAGAGGGTGTCCTGGTGCTCGGCCTGCCGTGCGGTGGACAGCCGGTCGGCGGTCACCGCCCGCAGCACGAGGGACTCCACGGAGGCGACCGGGCGGCCCGTGGCGTCGGCGACGAGGAGGGACACCGTGTCCGGGGCGGGTGAGGTCAGCCGGACGCGCAGGCCGGTGGCACCGGTGGCGTCCAGCCGTACGCCGCTCCACGCGAACGGGATCCGTCCCTGCCCGGTGTCCGGGAGCAGGCCGCCCAGGCCGACGGCGTGCAGGGCGGAGTCGAGCAGCGCCGGGTGGACGCCGAAGCCGTCGGCGGGGGTGTCCTGCGGCAGGGCGACCTCCGCGAACACCTCGCCGTCGCGCTGCCACACCGCGCGCAGGCCCTGGAACACCGGCCCGTAGCCGAAGCCGATTTCCGTCAGCCGCTCGTAGTACCCCTCGGCGGGAACGGGCCGCGCGCCGGCGGGCGGCCACTGGGAAAGGTCCGCCGCCGGATCGGGCCGTACGGGCGCGGCCGCCGGCGCCTCCGTGGCGAGCACGCCGACGGCGTGCGTCGACCAGGGTTCGTCGGGACCCGCACCGTCCTGCCGGGAATGGACCCGCACGGGCCGGCGCCCGGTGGCGTCGGGTCCGGCGACGGTGACCTGGAGTTGGACGCCGCCTCGGGAGGGCAGGACGAGCGGAGCCTGGAGGGTGAGTTCGTCGACCCGGTCACAGCCGGTCTCGTCGGCGGCCCGGATCGCGAGGTCGACCAGCGCCGTACCGGGCAGCAGCACCGCTCCCATGACCTGGTGTTCCGCCAGCCAGGGGTGCGACGCGAGCGACAGCCGCCCGGTGAGGACGACGCCCTCGCCGTCGGCGAGGCCCACGGCGGCGCCGAGGAGCGCGTGGTCCGCCGTTCGCAGGCCGGCACTCGCGAGGTCCCCGACCGCGGGGCGGGTGTCGAGCCAGTAGCGGGTGCGCTGGAAGGCGTAGGTGGGGAGGTCTACGGGCCGGGCGCCGCGTCCGGCGAAGACGGCGGTCCAGTCGACGGGCGTGCCGTGGACGTGGAGGTGGGCGAGGGCGGTCGTGACGGCCGTCGCCTCGGCGCGGTCGGTCCGCAGGAGGGGGACGGTGACCGCGTGCTCGTCCAGGGAGTCCTGGGCCATCGCGGTCAGGACACCGCCGGGTCCGACCTCCAGGAAGGTACGGACGCCCAGATCGGCGAGGGAGGTGACCGCGTCGCCGAAACGGACCGCCTCGCGGACGTGGCGCACCCAGTACTCGACGGAGCAGAACTCCTCCGGCGACACCGGGCGGCCGGTGAGGGTGGAGACGACCGGCACGGCCGGGGCGTCGAAGGTGACCGTTTCCAGGGTCGTGCGGAAGTCGTCGAGCATCGGGTCCATCAGCGGGGAGTGGAAGGCGTGGGACACGGAGAGCGCCTTCGTCTTGCGCCCGTCGGCCGCGAGGCGTTCGACGACCGCCGCGACGGCGTCCTGTGCGCCCGAAACCACCACGGCGGAGCGGCCGTTGACCGCGGCGATGCCCGCACGGTCCTCGAACCCGGCCAGCAGGTCCCGTACCTCTTCCTCCGAGGCCTGCACCGCGACCATCACCCCGCCCGTCGGGAGGGCCTGCATCAGCCGGCCACGAGCCGCCACCAGAGCCGCCGCGTCGTCGAGCGAGAACACACCCGCCACGTGCGCGGCGGCGAACTCACCCACCGAATGACCCGCCAGGAGGTCCGGCCGGACACCCCAGGACTCCACGAGCCGGAACAGCGCCACCTCGACCGCGAACAACGCCGGCTGCGTATAACCGGTCCGGTCCAGCAGGTCGGCGTCCTCGCCGAACACCACACCCGCCAGGGGACGTTCGAGGTGCTGGTCCACATGGGCACACACCGCGTCGAACGCGTCCGCGAACACCGGGAAGGCCTCGTACAGATCACGCCCCATCCCCGGCCGCTGACTCCCCTGCCCCGAGAACAGGAACGCCGTCCGGTGGTCCGTGGCAGCGGTGCCACGGAGTGCCGGGGCCGCCGGTCCGGCCGTGTCGGGCGCCGCCAGTGCGCGCAGCGCCGGGAGGAGTTCCTCACGGTCGCTGCCGAGCGCCACCGCCCGGTGCTCCAGGGCGGCCCGGGTCGTCGCCAACGACAGGGCCACGTCGACGGGTTCGAGTTCCGGGTGGCCCTCGATGTGGGCGAGGAGGCGTTCGGCCTGGTCCCTCAGGGCTTCCGGGCTGGTTCCCGAGAGGAGCCACGGGACGACGCCCGGCGCGGGGCGCTTCCCGGCGGGGGCCGGGGGCTGTGGCGGGGCCTGCTCGATGATGACGTGGGCATTGGTGCCGCTCACGCCGAAGGAGGAGATTCCGGCGCGGCGGGTGCGCTCGCCGTCGGCGGCCCAGTCGACGGCCGAGGTCAGGAGCCGGACCGAACCGGCCGCCCAGTCGACGTGCGGGGTCGGCGCGTCCACGTGCAGGGTCGCGGGGAGGACTCCGTGGTGCATGGCCTGCACCATCTTGATGATCCCGCCCACTCCGGCGGCGGCCTGGGTGTGCCCGATGTTCGACTTCAGCGAGCCGAGCCACAGGGGCTGGTCGCCCGGCCGGTCCTGGCCGTACGTGGCGAGGAGCGCCTGGGCCTCGATCGGGTCGCCGAGCCGGGTGCCCGTACCGTGGGCCTCCACCGCGTCCACGTCGGCGGCGGCCAGTCCGGCGTCGGCCAGGGCCTGCCGGATCACCCGCTGCTGCGCCGGACCGTTGGGCGCGGTCAGGCCGTTCGAGGCGCCGTCCTGGTTCACGGCCGATCCGCGCACCACCGCCAGAACCCGGTGGCCGTTGCGGCGCGCGTCGGACAGCCGCTCCACCAGCAGGAGGCCGACGCCCTCGCCCCAGCCCGTCCCGTCGGCGGCGGCCGCGAAGGATTTGCAGCGGCCGTCGGCGGCCAGTCCGCGCTGGCGGCTGAACTCGATGAAGGCGTTGGGGCTCGACATCACCGTCACGCCGCCGGCCAGGGCGAGGTCGCACTCGCCTCGCCGCAGGGCCTGGGCGGCGAGGTGCAGGGCGACCAGCGAGGACGAGCACGCCGTGTCCACCGTCAGCGTCGGCCCTTCGAGGCCGAGGGAGTAGGCGATCCGGCCGGAGACGACGCTGCCGGAGCTTCCGGTGCCGATGTAGCCCTCCAGGTCCTGCGGGACGCTGAGCAGGCGGGCCGCGTAGTCCTGGTAGCCGGAGCCGATGAAGACGCCCGTGCTGGTGCCCCGTAGCGAGGTGGGGTCGAAGCCGGCGCGCTCGAACGCCTCCCAGGAGGTCTCCAGGAGGAGTCGCTGCTGGGGGTCCATGGCGAGGGCCTCGCGGGGCGAGATCCCGAAGAACTGCGGGTCGAAGTCGGCGGCGTCGTAGAGGAAGCCGCCGTCCTTGGCGTAGGTGGTGCCGGGCCGGTCGGGGTCGGGGTCGTAGAGCGACTCCAGGTCCCAGCCCCGGTCCGTGGGGAAACCGCCGATCGCGTCGCGGCCGTCGGCGACCAGGCGCCAGAGGTCCTCGGGGGTGCGTACGTCGCCCGGGTAGCGGCAGCTCATGGCGACGATCGCGACGGGCTCGTCGTCCCCGCAGGTGCGGGCCGCGGCCGGCGGCCGGGGGGCGCCGGCGGTCTCCCCGGTGTCGGCCGCCGTCAGTTCGCCCAGCAGGTGTGCGGCGAGCACGGCCGGGGACGGGTGGTCGAAGACGAGGGTGGCCGGGAGGTGGACACCGGTGGCCTTGTTGAGCCGGTTGCGCAGTTCGACGGCGGTCAGGGAGTCGAAGCCCAGTTCGCGGAAGGCCCGGTCGGCGGCGACCGCGTCCGTGTCCTGGTGGCCGAGCACGGCCGCCGCCTCGCCCCGTACGAGTGCGAGGACCGCGCGGGTCCGCTCGGGCGCGGTCAGGGTGAGGGCCCGGCGGACGAACTCGGTTTGTTCGCCCCGGCCCGCCCCTCCCGGAGCCGAACCGGCGGCCGCTGTCACTGCGGCTGCCGTCAGGGCGGCGGCGGCCTCGGGGACCTCTCCGATCAGCGGGCTGGGCCGGAGCAGGGTGAAGGAGGGTGCGAAACGGTCCCAGGCGACGTCGGCGACCGTCACCGCCGTCTCGTCGCGGTCCAGGGTTCCGCGCAGCGCAGCGAGCGCCGACGCCGGGTCGAGGGCGGGCAGTCCGCGCTTGCGCAGCCGCTCCTCGGCGTCGCCGTCCTCGACCATTCCGCCGCCCGCCCACGGCCCCCAGGCGACGGCCGTGGCGGTGAGTCCCCGTGCCCGGCGGTGCTCGGCGAGGGCGTCGAGGGAGCCGTTCGCCACCGCGTACGCCGCTTGCCCGGCCGCGCCCCACACTCCGGAGATCGACGAGAAGAGGACGAAGGCGTCCAGCGGGCGATCGCCGAGCAGGTCGTCCAGGTGGCGGGCACCGGCCGCCTTGGCGGCGAGGACGTCCGCGAACCGCTCCGGCGTCGTCTCGGCCAGCATGCCGGGCGTGCCCACTCCGGCGGCGTGCACGACGGCGGTCAGCGGGTGCTCCCCGGGCAGTCCGTCGAGCAGTCGGGCCACCGCGGTCCGGTCGGCGATGTCGCAGGCCTCGATGGTGACCTGCGCTCCGCGTTCCTCCAGTTCGGCGCGGAGCGCTTCGGCGCCCGCCGCCGCCGCGCCGCGCCGGCTGGTCAGCACCAGGTGTGCCGCGCCGGCGTCGGCCAGCCAGCGGGCCACGTGCGCGCCCAGGGCTCCGGTGCCTCCGGTGATGAGCACGGTCCCGCGCGGCTGCCACCCGGCGGTCGTGCCGTGCGGCCCGGCGTCCGTCCGTGGGGAGCGGTGCAGCCTGCGTACGAAGACTCCCGCGGCCCGGACCGCCAGCTGGTCCTCGGCCGCGTGGGCCCCCGCGAGCGCCCCGGCGAAGCGCCGTGCGGCGCGGTCGTCCAGTACGTCGGGCAGGTCCAGCATTCCGCCCCAGCGGGCGGAGTGCTCCAGTGCCGCGGTGCGGCCGAGTGCCCAGACCTGTGCCTGGAGCGGGCTGCGCAGCGGGTCGGAGGGACCCGTCGACACGGCGCCCCGCGTCGCGCACCACAGGGGGGCGCCGAGGGTGGCGTCGTCCAGGGCCTGGACGAGCGCCAGGGTCGCGGCGAGTCCTTCGGGGAGCGCGGTGTGGACGGGGTGCGGCCGTTCGTCGACGGCGAGTAACGAGAGGACGCCGGCCACGGTCCCGCCGTCCACCGCGGTGCGCAGGAGGTCGGCGAGGTCCGCCCGTACGGTGCCCGGCTCCACGGGTACGGTGCGCACCCGTGCGCCGTGGTCGCGCAGGGCCCGCAGCGCGGCCGCCGCCCAGGGGTCGTCCGCCGGGTGTCCGGCGGGCAGCACGACGAGCCAGGTGCCGGGTAAGCGGATCTCGGTGGCCGCGGTCGCGGCGGGCTTCCAGACGGTGCGGTAGCGCAGGCCGTCCAGGGTGGAGCGTTCGCGGTGCCTGCGCCGCCACAGGGTGAGCGCGGGCAGGACCGCGCTGAGAGGTGCGTCGTCCGCCAGGTCGAGCCGCTGCGCGAACGCTTCGAGGTCGGCGCTCTCCACGGCCTGCCAGAAACCGGCCTCCACCGGGTCCGCCGCCCCGGTTTCGGTCCGCTTCGCGGAGAAGGCCGTCCCCTCCAGCCAGTACCGGCGGCGCTGGAACGCGTAGGTGGGCAGGTCGGGGAGTACGGGGCCCGGGGCGCCGAGCAGGGCGTTCCAGTCGGGGGTGATGCCGTGGACGTGGAGCCGGGCCAGCGCGGAGGCGACCGCGAGGTCCTCGGGGCGGTCCGTGCGCAGGACCGGCAGGGTCACCGCCGTCTGGGTGTCGAGGAGGTCCCGGGCCAGGGCCGTCAGTACGCCGCCGGGACCGATCTCCAGGAACACCGACGCGCCGGCGTCCGACAGGGCGCCGACCGCGTCCGCGAAGCGCACGGCCCGGCGGACCTGACGCACCCAGTACTCGGCACGGGTGGCCTCTGCGGTGGTCATCGGGCGGCCCGTGACCGTGGACACCACCGCGATGTCGGGCTCGGAGAAGGTCACCTCCTCGGCGACCTTGCGGAAGTCGTCGAGCATCGGGTCCATGAGGGGCGAGTGGAAGGCGTGGGAGACGGTCAGCGCCTTCGTCCTGCGGCCGTCGGCCGCGAGCCGGCCCGCGACCGCGGCGACCGTGTCCTCGGCGCCCGACACCACCACGGCCGACGGGCCGTTGACGGCGGCGATGTCCGCACGGTCTTCCTGCCCGGCGAGGAGGTCCCGTACCTCTTCCTCCGAGGCCTCCACGGCCACCATCACGCCGCCCGTCGGGAGGGCCTGCATCAGCCGGCCGCGCGCCGCCACGAGCCGCGCCGCGTCGTCGAGGGAGAACACACCCGCCACGTGCGCGGCGGCGAACTCGCCCACCGAATGCCCGGCCACGAAGTCCGGCCGGACGCCCCAGGACTCCATCAGCCGGAACAGGGCCACTTCGATGGCGAACAGCGCCGGCTGCGCCTGGCCCGTCTGGTCCAGCGGCTCTGCGTCGGCTCCGAACACCACGTCCCGCACGGGCCGTTCGAGGTGGGCGTCCAGTGCGGAGCAGGCGGCGTCGAAGGCCTCCGCGAACACAGGGAAGGTCGCGTAGAGTTCACGCCCCATCCCGAGCCGCTGGCTCCCCTGCCCCGAGAACAGGAACGCCACCTTCTTCTTCCGGGCCGCCGTGCCGTCGAAGACGTGGCCCGTCGGCTCGTGGCGGGCGAAGGACGCGAGGGCGGTGAGCAGTTCGTCGCGGTCCCGGCCCACCACGGCGGCGCGGTGCGGCAGTCCGGCCCGCTTCGTCGCCAGCGCGCGGGCGATGTCGGCCGGCGGGGTCCGCGGGTGTTCGCGCACGTAGGCGAGGAGTCGCCGGGCCTGTTCGGGCAGCGCCTCGGCGCTGCGGGCCGAGAGCGGCCACAGGAGGGGGGTCCGGGCGGGCGCCGCGGGCTCGGGAGCCGCCACCCCGTCCGCCGCTTCGGGAGCGGGTTCGGGAGCCGGTGCGGGAGCCGGTTCGGGGGCGGGTTCCTCCAGGACGACGTGCGCGTTGGTGCCGCTGACCCCGAACGAGGAGACCCCGGCCCGGCGCGGCCCCTCCCCCTCCGGCCAGTCGACCGGCTCCGTCAGCAGCCGGACGGCGCCCGCCGACCAGTCCACGTGCGGCGAGGGCTCGTCGAGGTGCAGGGTGCCCGGAAGCACCCCGTGGTGCAGGGCCATGACCATCTTGATGACGCCGGCAACCCCCGCCGCGGCCTGGGTGTGGCCGATGTTCGACTTGAGCGCACCGAGCAGCAGCGGCCGCCCGGCCGGCCGGTCCTGGCCGTACGTGGCGAGGAGCGCCTGGGCTTCGATCGGGTCGCCGAGCGAGGTGCCGGTGCCGTGCGCCTCGACGGCGTCCACGTCCGCCCCGGTCAGGCCGGCGTTGGCCAGTGCCTGGCGGATGACCTTCTGCTGCGCGGGGCCGCTGGGGGCGGTGAGGCCGTTGGAGGCGCCGTCCTGGTTGACGGCGCTGCCCCGGACCACGGCCAGGACGCGATGGCCGTTGCGGCGGGCGTCCGAGAGACGCTCCACGAGCAACATGCCGACGCCCTCGGACCAGCCCGTGCCGTCGGCCGCGGCCGAGAACGGCTTGCACCGGCCGTCGGCGGCCAGCCCGCGCTGCCGGCTGAACTCCATGAACGCGCCGGGGGTGGACATCACCGTCACACCGCTGACCAGGGCCAGTGAGCATTCGTCCTTGCGGAGCGCCTGGGCGGCGAGGTGCAGGGCGACGAGCGAGGACGAGCACGCCGTGTCGACCGTGACGGCGGGCCCCTCGAAGCCGAAGGTGTAGGCGAGGCGTCCGGAGATGACGGCGGCGGCGTTGCCCGTGCCCAGGTATCCGTCGAAGTCCTCCGGGGAGGTGGACAGCCGTGCGTAGTCCTGGCCGTTGGTGCCGGCGAAGACTCCGGTGCGGCTGCCGCGCAGTGCGCCCGGGTCGATGCCGGCCCGCTCGAACGCCTCCCAGGCGGTCTCCAGGAGGAGCCGCTGCTGCGGGTCCATCATCAGCGCCTCGCGCGGCGAGATGCCGAAGAACCCGGCGTCGAAATCGGCGACGCCGTCGAGGAATCCGCCGTGCCGTACGTAGCAGGTGCCCGCGTGGTCCGGGTCGGGGTCATACAGGGCGTCCAGGTCCCAGCCGCGGTCGGCGGGGAAGCCGGATATCGCGTCGCCGCCGTCGGCCACCAGCCGCCACAGTTCCTCGGGCGAGGTCACCCCGCCGGGGAAGCGGCAGCTCATCGCGACGATGGCGATGGGCTCGTGGGAGTCGGAGGTCAGTTTTCGGTTCTGCCGGCGCAGCCGCTCGGTCTCCTGAAGGGAGGCCCGCAGTGCCTGAACGATCTTGTCGTTCGATGTGGTCATCATGTGCTCCGTACTCAGGCCGTTGATCAGGCTTCGCTGTCGCCAAGCGCCAGTTCGATGAGGTTTTCGAGGTCCATCTCCGCGATCGCGGAGTCGGCGTCCGGGCCGCCCCCGCTGTCTCGGGGGCCGTCCGCGGGCGTGCCGTCGCCGGACGCGCCTGCCGCCAGGGCCAGCAGGGCGTCCATCAGCCCGGCGTCCCTGAGGCGGGACAGCGGGATCGACGCGAGGGTCTGCCGTACGCGGGCTTCGTCCGGGCTCCCGCCGGGGTGGGCTCCGTCCGCTCCCCCGGGGAGCAGGTCGCCGAGCAGCCGGTCGGTGAGCGCGCCGGGGGTGGGGTGGTCGAAGACCATCGTCATCGGCAGTCGCAGCCCCGTCGCGGTCCCGATCCGGTTGCGGAGTTCGACGGCGGTGAGCGAGTCGAAGCCGAGGTCCCTGAAGGCGCGGTCGGGTTCGACCGCGTCCGTGCGCGGATGGCCGAGTACGGCCGCGGCCTCCTTCTGCACCAGTTCCAGCAGCAGCTCGTACCGGTCCTCCGGGGTGCCGGCGGAGAGCTTCCGTACGAGGTCCGAGGCGGCGGGCCCGCCCCGGTCCCCGCCCGTGTCACCGTCGGCTTCAGCGCCGTCGAGCGCCGCCCGGGCCTCGGGGAGGTCGGCGAGCAGCGCGCTCGGACGGCCGATGGTGAAGGACGGTGCGAACCTCGGCCAGTCGACGTCCGCCACCACCACGGTGGTCTCGTCTCGGTCCATGGCGAGCTGGAGTGCCGAGACCGCGAGGTCCGGCGCGAGCGAGGGCAGTCCGCTGCGCCGCAGGTATTCCTCGGCCCCGCCGTCGGCGGCCATGCCGCCTCCGGCCCAGGGGCCCCAGGCGACGGCGGTCGCGGCGAGCCCCCTGGCCCGGCGGTGCCGGGCGAGCGCGTCGAGGAAGGCGTTGCCCGCGGAGTAGGCGGCCTGGCTGCCGCTGCCCCACACTCCGGAGACGGACGAGAAGAGGACGAACGCGTCCAGCTGCCGGTCGGCGAGCAGCTCGTCCAGGTGGACCGCGCCGGCGACCTTGGCCGATACGACGGCCGCGAGTTCCGTCGGGCTCGTGTCGGCGACGGCGGAGAACTGCGGAAGGCCCGCGGCGTGCACGACGGCGGTGAGCGGTGCCGGGTCGTCGGCGAGCCCGTCCAGCAGGTCCGCGAGGGCCGCGCGGTCCGCGACGTCGCAGGCCGCGATCGTGGTCCTGGCCCCCAGTGCCCGGAGTTCGGCGGCGAGTTCGCGCGCCCCTTCGGCCGCCTCGCCGCGCCTGCTGGTGAGCACCAGGTGCTCGGCGCCGCCCCGGGCCAGCCAGCGGGCGGCGTGCCCGCCGAGCGAGCCCGTGCCGCCGGTGATCAGTACGGTGCCGCGCGGGTTCCAGGCGCCGTCGGTGGCGGCCGTGCCCCGGGGCATCCGGGCCAGCCGGCGGACCAGGATCCCGGAGGCGCGCACCGCGATCTGGTCTTCGCCGGCGGCATCGGCGAGCAGGTCGGCCAGCCGGGCGAGTGCCCGCTCGTCCGGGGCCGCGGGGAGGTCGACCAGGCCGCCCCAGCGCTGCGGGGTCTCCAGTGCCACGGCCCGCCCGAAGCCCCAGACGAGGCTCTGGAGCGGCCGGGTGAGCGGCTGGGCGCCGCCCACCGACACCGCACCGCCGGTGACGCACCACAGCGGCGCGTCCAGCTCCAGTGCTCCCAGGGCCTGCACGAGCGCGACGGTGGCCGTCAGGCCGGTCGGCAGGCCGGGGTGGGCGGGGTGCGTCCGCTCGTCGAGCGCCAGCAGGGACAGGACGCCGATGACGGGTCCCGCGTCCCCGGCCGCCGCCTCGCGCAGCAGCCCGACGAGTGCCGCGCGGTCGGCCGCCGGGTCGGCGACGGTGACGCACAGCGGTTCGGCGCCCCGGTCGCGCAGTGCGCGGGCATAGGGCTCGGCGGCCCCGGCGTCCGGAGCCACGACCAGCCAGCTGCCCGACAGGGGTTCTGAGGACGGGGCCGCGAGCGGCTGCCACACCTCGTGGTAGCGCCAGCCGTCGAGCGTGGACCGGTTGCGGCTCTCCTCGCGCCAGGTGGCGAGCGCGCCGACCAACGAGTCCAGCGGAGCCCCCGGCTCCACGCCCAGCCGTTCGGCGAGGGCCTCGGACCGCCCGCTCTCGACCGCCTGCCAGAACTCCGCTTCCGCTTCGTTGTCGGATCCGGACGGGTGGTGCGAGGGCACGCCCGGGGCTGCGGCCGTTTCGAGCCAGTAGTGCTCGCGCTGGAAGGCGTACGTGGGCAGGTCGATGCGTCGGGCGCCGCGACCGGCGAGGACGGCCGTCCAGTCGACGGGTATCCCGTGGACGTGGAGATGGGCGAGGGCGGTGGTGACCGCCACGTCCTCAGGACGGTCGGCACGCAGCACCGGGACCACAGCGGGGCCGCCGTCGAGGACGGCCTGGGCCATGGCGGCCAGGACACCACCCGGCCCGATCTCCAGGAAGGTGTTCACCCCTTCCCCGGCGAGGGAGGCGACCGCGTCGGCGAAACGGACGGCCTCACGCACGTGACGCACCCAGTAGTCGACGGTGCGGAACTCCTCCGCCGACACCGGGAGACCGGTGAGGGTGGAGACGACCGGCACGGTCGGCATGTTGAAGGAAACACCCTCGGCGACCTTGCGGAAGTCGTCGAGCATCGGGTCCATGAGGGGCGAGTGGAAGGCGTGCGAGACGGTCAGCGCCTTCGTCCTGCGGCCGTCGGCCGACAGCCGCTCCACGACCGCCGCCACCGCATCCTCCGCGCCCGACACCACCACGGCCGACGGGCCGTTGACGGCAGCGATGCCCGCACGGTCCTCGAACCCGGCCAGCAGCTCCCGTACCTCCTCCTCCGAGTCCTCCACCGCAACCATCACGCCCCCGGCCGGGAGGGCCTGCATCAGCCGGCCACGAGCCGCCACCAGAGCCGCCGCGTCCTCCAGCGAGAGCACACCCGCCACATGGGCGGCCGCGAACTCACCCACCGAATGCCCGGCCACGAAGTCCGGCCGGACACCCCAGGACTCCACCAGCCGGAACAGCGCCACCTCGACCGCGAACAACGCCGGCTGCGCATAACCGGTCCGGTCCAGCAGTTCGGCGTCCTCGCCGAAGACGACCTCCCGCAACGAGCGGTCCAGATGGCCGTCCACATGGGCGCACACCAGGTCGAACGCATCCGCGAACACCGGGTAGGACGCGTACAGTTCGCGCCCCATTCCGATCCGCTGACTCCCCTGCCCCGAGAACAGGAACGCCGTACGGCGGTCCGCCGGGCGGGCGACGCCCCGTACCAGGTCTGTCGCCGTCTCCCCGTTGCTCAGGGCCTCCAGGCCGGCCGAGAGTTCGGCCGTGGTCCGGCCGAGCACCACCGCGCGGTGTGTCATCGCGGTGCGGGACTCGGCCAGGGAGAGGGCCAGGTCCGCCGGAGCGAGGCCCGCGTGGTTCGCGGTGTGGGTCAGGAGGGTGTGTGCCTGGGCCCGCAGGGACGCCTCGTCCTTGCCGGACAGCGTCCACGGCAGGCAGTGCTCCGCGGCAGGCGTACCGTGGCCGTCCTCTGCGGCGGGCGCGGTCGCCGGGGCCTCCTCGATGACGGTGTGGGCGTTGGTGCCGCTCACACCGAAGGAGGAGACCGCCGCCCGTCGCGGGCGGCCGTCGGCCGCCCAGGCCACCGGTTCGGTGAGCAGGCGTACCGCGCCCGCCGACCAGTCGACGTGCGGCGAGGGCTCGTCCACGTGCAGGGTCTTGGGCAGCATGCCGTGCCGGAGTGCCATGACCGTCTTGATCACGCTCGCCACACCGGAAGCGGCCTGGGTGTGGCCGATGTTCGACTTGAGGGAGCCCAGCCACAGGGGCCGGTCGTCCGGCCGGTCCTGCCCGTACGTGGCCAGCAGCGCCTGCGCCTCGATCGGGTCGCCGAGCGCGGTGCCGGTGCCGTGGGCCTCGACCGCGTCCACCTCGGCGGCCGACACCCCCGCGTTCGCGAGCGCCTGCCGGATCACGCGCTGCTGCGCCGGACCGTTCGGGGCGGTGAGGCCGTTCGAGGCGCCGTCCTGGTTGACGGCGCTGCCCCGCACGACCGCGAGTACCGGATGGCCGTTGCGCTGTGCGTCCGACAGCCGCTCGACCAGCAGCATGCCGACGCCCTCGCCCCAGCCCGTGCCGTCGGCCGCGGCCGCGAACGGCTTGCAGCGGCCGTCGGCGGCCAGGCCGCGCTGGCGGCTGAACTCGACGAAGGCGTTGGGGCTCGACATCACGGCCGCGCCGCCGACCAGCGCGAGCCCGCACTCGCCCTGGCGCAGGGCCTGGGTGGCCAGGTGCAGGGCGACCAGCGAGGACGAGCAGGCGGTGTCCACCGTCATGGCGGGCCCCTCCAGTCCGAGGGAGTACGCGATGCGGCCCGACATGACGCTGCTGGAGACGCCGGTGAGCAGGTGTCCCTCGACGCCGTCGGGCAGCTCCCCGGGGCCGGCGCCGTATCCCTGGTAGCCGGAGCCGATGAAGACACCGGTGCGGGTGCCGCGTACGGAGGAGGGCGCGAGCCGGGCCCGCTCCAGGGCCTCCCAGGCCGCTTCCAGGAGCAGTCGCTGCTGCGGGTCCATGGCGAGGGCCTCGCGCGGGGAGATCCCGAAGAACGTGGGATCGAAGTGGCCGGCGTCGTAGAGGAACGCGCCCTCGTTGACGTAGGTGGTGCCGGGGTGTTCGGGGTCCGGGTCGTACAGGGCGTCGAGGTTCCAGCCGCGGTCGGCGGGGAAGGCGGACACGGCGTCGACGCCGTCCACGAGCAGCTGCCACAGCTGTTCGGGCGAGTTCGCGCCGCCCGGGAACCGGCAGCTCATGGCGACGATCGCGATGGGCTCGTCGGGGGTGGCCGCCGTGCGCTCCCCCGGGGTGGCGGCGTCGGCGCGGGCGGTGGCGGGGCCGTGGCCGGAGAGCTCCGAGGTGAGGTGGTCGGCGAGGGCGTCCGCGTTGGGGTGGTCGAAGACCAGGGTGGTCGGCAGTCGTAGCCCGGTGGCGGCGTTCAGCCGGTTGCGCAGTTCGACGGCGGTGAGCGAGTCGAACCCGAGGTCCTTGAAGGACCGGTCGGAGGCCACCGCGTCCCGGCCCGGATGTCCGAGCGCCCTGGCCACCTCGGTCCTGACGAGGTCGAGCAGTGCCCGGCGGCGCTCCGGTTCGGCGAGGGTGGCGAACCCGGTGCCGGAGGAGGACGCCGTGGTGTCGGGCCGGCCCGCGCTGCCCGCGCTCGGCCCGGTCCCGGCGAGGGCCTTCCGCGCCTCCGGCAGGTCGGCGAGGAGCGGGGCGGGTCGGGTGACGGTGAAGGCGGGTGCGAACCGGTCCCAGTCGACGTCGGCGACGACGACCGTGGTCTCGTCGTGGTCCAGGGCCCGTTGGAGCGCGGCGATCGCGGTGTCCGGGGACATCGGCGGCAGGCCGCGTCGGCGCAGGTGCGCTTCCGCTTCGTCGTCGTCCGCCATGCCGCCGCCGGCCCAGGGTCCCCAGGCCACCGACGTGGCGGCGAGGCCGTGGAAGCGGCGGCGCTCGGCGAGTCCGTCGAGGAAGGCGTTGGCGGCCGAGTAGGCGGCCTGCCGGCCGCTGCCCCACACTCCGGCCACGGACGAGAAGAGGACGAAGGCGTCCAGCGGCCGGTCGCCGAGCAGTTCGTCGAGGTGGGTGGCGCCCGCCACCTTGGCGGAGACGACGTCCGCGAGGTCGCCGAGGGCCAGGGTGTCGGTGGGCGCGAACTGCGGCATGCCGGCCGCGTGCACCACCGCCGTCAGCGGATACCGGTCCTCGGGAAGCGACCGGAGCAGGCCGGCCACCTCCTCCCGGTCGGACACGTCGCAGGCCACGATCGTGACCTTGGCCCCCAGTTCCTCGATCTCGTGGGCGATTTCCGCCGCTCCGGGGGCGTCGGGGCCGCGGCGTCCGGTCAGTACGACGTGTTCGGCGCCGCGCACGGCCACGTACCGCGCCACCCGCGCGCCCAGCGCGCCGGTGCCTCCGGTGATCAGCACGGTGCCGCGCGGCTGCCAGGCCCTGTCGGCCGGTACGGCACCGGTGAGGGCGCGCCCCAGGCGTCGGACGAAGGTCCCGGACGGCCGGATGGCGATCTGGTCGTCGGCAGCGGATGCGGATGCGGCAGCAGGCGCGGGTGCAGGTGCGGACAGTACGGACACCAGGCGGCGTGCCGTCCGTTCGTCGGGCGCACCGGCCAGGTCGACCAGTCCGCCCCAGCGCTCCGGGAACTCCAGGGCCACCGAGCGGCCGAGGCCCCAGAGCATGCCCTGGCCGGGGCTGGTCAGCGGGTCCGACCGGCCGACCGTCACGGCTCCCGTGGTCACGCACCAGAGCGGTGCGGGCACCTCCGCGTCGCCCAGCGCCTGGACGAGCAGGGTGGTCTGGGCGAGGCCGGTGGGCAGCTGCGGGTGGACGGGGTGCGGGTCCTCCACGAGGGCGAGCAGCGACAGGACCCCGGCGGGGGCGGTGTCGGCGAGCTCCCGGCGCAGGCGTCCGGTCAGCGCCGCACGGTCCTCGTCGGCGCGTACGACGAGCGGCACGGGATCGGCGCCGTGGCGGGACAGGGCGGCCGTGACGGCGGCAACGGTACGGTCGTCCTCGGCGCCCGCCGGGACGACGAGCAGCCAGGCGCCGGTCAGCTCGGCCGTCTCCCGGCCGGTGAGCGGCTTCCACGAGGTCCGGTAGCGCAGCGCGTCGACGAGGGACTCGTCCCGCTGCCGGCGCCGCCACCGGGACAGTGCAGGCAGTACGGAGCTCAGCGGGGAGTCCCCGTCCACGTCCAACTGCTCGGTGAGTGCCGCCAGGTCCTGGCTGTCCACGGCTTCCCAGAATCCGGCGCCCGCGGGGTCGGCCGAGAGGGATCCGGTCTCCTGCGGGTCGGCGGGGAGCAGCCAGTACGGCGTGCGCCGGAAGGCGTAGGTGGGGAGGTCTACGTGCCGGGCGCCGCGTCCGGCGAAGACGGCGGTCCAGTCGACGGGTACGCCGTGGACGTGGAGGTGGGCGAGGGCGGTGGTGGCGGCCAGGTCCTCGGCGCGGTCGGCGCGCAGGAGCGGGACGGTGACCGCGTGCCCGTCCAGGGAGTCCTGGGCCACGGAGGTGAGCGCTCCGCCGGGTCCGACCTCCAGGAAGGTGCGGACGCCCAGATCGGCGAGGGAGGCGACGGCGTCCGCGAAACGGACGGCCTCACGCACGTGACGCACCCAGTAGTCGACGGTGCGGAACTCCTCCGCCGACACAGGGAGGCCGGTGAGGGTGGAGACGAGCGGCACGGTCGGGGCTCCGAAGGAAACGTTCTCGGCGACCTTGCGGAAGTCGTCGAGCATCGGGTCCATGAGGGGCGAGTGGAAGGCGTGCGAGACGGTCAGCGCCTTCGTCCTGCGGCCGTCGGCCGACAGCCGCTCCACGACCGCCGCCACCGCATCCTGCCCGCCCGACACCACCACGGCCGACGGGCCGTTGACGGCAGCGATGCCCGCACGGTCCTCGAACCCGGCCAGCAGCTCCCGTACCTCTTCCTCCGAGGCCTCCACCGCAACCATCACGCCCCCGGCCGGGAGGGCCTGCATCAGCCGGCCACGAGCCGCCACCAGAGCCGCCGCGTCCTCCAGCGAGAACACACCAGCCACATGGGCGGCGGCGAACTCACCCACCGAATGCCCGGCCACGAAGTCCGGCCGGACACCCCAGGACTCCACCAGCCGGAACAGCGCCACCTCGACCGCGAACAACGCCGGCTGCGCATAACCGGTCCGGTCCAACAACTCCGCGTCCTCGCCGAACACCACACCCGCCAGGGGGCGTTCGAGATGCCCGTCCAAGGCCGCGCACACCGCGTCGAAGGCCTCCGCGAACACCGGGAAGGCCGCGTACAGATCACGCCCCATCCCCAGCCGCTGACTCCCCTGCCCCGAGAACAGGAACGCCGTCCGGCTGCCGCCGGCGGCCGCCGTTCCCCGCACCGTCTCCGTGCCGGAGGTCTCGCCGTGGGCCAGGGCCGTCAGCCCGCGGACCAGCAGTTCGCGGTCCGCGCCGATGACCGCGGCGCGATGCGGGAAGGCGGCGCGCGAGGTCGCCAGGGAGAGGGCGATGTCGGTCTCGTCGGTGCGGTGGTCGCCGGACTGGACGTGCCCGAGCAGGCGTTCCGCCTGGGCCCGCAGGCCGGTTTCGTCCTTCGCGGAGATCAGCCAGGGGACGGCCGTCCGCTGGTCCGCCCCGCCCCGCGGCCCGGCGCCCGGCTCGGGGCGCGTATCGTCCGCCCCTTCGGCGGGGGCCTGCTCGATGATGACGTGCGCGTTGGTGCCGCTGACGCCGAACGAGGACACGCCCGCCCGGCGCGGACGCCCGTGCTCCGCCCATTCCACCGGGTCGGTGAGCAGCTTGACCGCGCCCGCCGACCAGTCGACGTGCGGCGACGGCTCGT
Source organism: Streptomyces sp. NPDC031479 (assembly GCF_055581065.1). Lineage (NCBI taxonomy): Bacteria > Bacillati > Actinomycetota > Actinomycetes > Kitasatosporales > Streptomycetaceae > Streptomyces > Streptomyces sp. NPDC031479. The sequence continues at coordinate 22,432 of NZ_JBVIKC010000049.1, read as the reverse complement.
CCACGTGCAGGGTCCGGGGCAGGACGCCGTGGCGCATCGCCATCACCATCTTGATCACGCCCGCGACGCCCGCGGCGGCCTGGGTGTGACCGATGTTCGACTTGACCGTGCCCAGCCACAGCGGCCGGTCCGTCGGGCGGTCGTTGCCGTAGGCCTTCAGCAGGGCCTGCGCCTCGATCGGGTCGCCGAGCGTCGTTCCCGTTCCGTGGGCCTCGACCGCGTCGACGTCACCGGCCTCCAGGCCCGCGTCCGTCAGTGCCTGCCGGACGACGCGCTGCTGCGCGGGCCCGTTCGGGGCCGTGAGCCCGTTGGACGCGCCGTCCTGATTGATCGCCGAACCCCGTACGACGGCCAGTACCCGGTGGCCGTTGCGGCGGGCGTCGGACAGGCGCTCCACCAGCAGCATGCCCGCCCCCTCGGCCAGGCCGGTGCCGTCGGCCGCGGCCGAGAAGGCGCGGCAGCGGGCGTCCTGGGACAGTCCGCGCTGGCGGCTGAAGCCGATGAGTGCGCCCGGGGTCGACATGACGGTGACGCCGCCGGCCAGGGCCAGGTCGCACTCGCCCCGGCGCAGGGACTGCGCCGCCAGGTGGAGGGCGACCAGGGACGAGGAGCACGCGGTGTCCACCGTCACCGCCGGCCCCTCCAGGCCGAAGGTGTAGGAGAGCCGGCCCGAGACGACGGAGGCGGAGTTGGCCGTGAGGAGGTGCCCCTCCAAGTCCTGCGTCAGGTACTGGGAGAGGCCGACGGCGTAGTCCTGGCCGTTGGTGCCGGCGAAGACTCCGGTGCGGCTGCCGCGCAGCGTGCCGGGGTCGATGCCGGCCCGCTCGAACGCCTCCCAGGCGGTCTCCAGCAGCAACCGCTGCTGCGGGTCCATGGAGAGGGCCTCGCGCGGGGAGATCCCGAAGAATTCGGCATCGAAGTCGCCCGCGTCGTGGAGGAACCCGCCTTCCCGGACGTAGCTGGTGCCGGGGTGGTCGGGGTCCGGGTCGTACAGCGCGTCGAGGTCCCAGCCCCGGTTGACGGGCAGGCCGGTGATGGCGTCGGTGCCGTTGGCCACCAGGTCCCAGAGGTCCTCCGGGCCGCGGACCTCGCCGGGCAGACGGCAGCTCATCGCGACGATGGCGACGGGTTCGTCGGTGTCGGCGCCGGGGAACCGGCCGGGGCCGGTGGAAGCGTCGGGCGCGGCCGTGACGAGGGCCGTGCCGGGGTGGCCGCCGGGAATCTCGTCCAGGAGGTGCCCGGCGAGGGCCGAGGGAGTGGGGTGGTCGAAGACGACGGTGGCGGGCAACCGCACTCCGGTCGCGGTGGCGAGCCGGTTGCGGAGTTCCATCGCGGCCAGGGAGTCGAAGCCCAGTTCGCGGAAGGCCCGGCCGGGGTCGATGGCCTCGGGGGCGGAGTGGCCGAGTACGGCGGCGACCTGGGTGCGCACGAGGGCGAGGACGGTGTCCCGCCGTTCGGCGGCCGGCAGCGCGGCCAGCCGGGAGAGTTCCGCGGAGTGGCCGCCGGGGCCGGGAGCGGTCTCCGCGGAACGCCGGGCGGCCGTGCGGATCAGCCCGCGCAGCAGGGGCGGTACGGGGTTCGCCGCCGCCTGGGCGCGCAGGGCGGCCAGGTCGAGGCGTACGGGGGCCAGGGCCGCGTCGTCCAGGGTCCGGGCGGTGTCGAGGAGTCGCAGGCCTTCCGCCGTGCCGAGCGGGACGAGGCCGGCGCGCGCCATCCGGCGCAGGTCGCCCGTCTCCAGGCGGGTCTGGTCGCCGCGCTCGTCCCAGACGCCCCAGGCGAGGGAGGAGGCCGGGAGTCCCTGGGCCCGGCGCCGGTGGGCGAGGGCGTCGAGGAAGGCGTTGCCCGCCGCGTAGGCGGCCTGTCCGGCGCCGCCGAGGGTACCGGCGAAGGAGGAGAAGAGGACGAAGGCCGAGAGGTCCAGGTCGCGGGTGAGCTCGTGGAGGTTGAGTGCGGCGTCGACCTTGGGCCGCAGGACCCGGTCGAGGTCTTCCGGGGTGAGGGTGTCGGCGAGTCCCCCGGCCACCACGGCCGCCGCGTGGACGACGGCGGTGAGCGGCCGGTCGGCGGGGAGGCCGGCGAGGAGGGCCGCCAGGGCCTCGCGGTCGGCGGCGTCGCAAGCGGCGATGGTGACGGTGGCGCCGAGCGCGGCGAGTTCGTCGCGCAGTGCGTCGGCGCCTTCGGCGTCGGGGCCCCGCCGGCCCGTGAGGACGATGTTGCGGACGCCGTGGGTGGTGACGAGGTGCGCGGCGACGAGCCTGCCGAGCGCGCCGGTGCCTCCGGTGATCAGCGCGGTGCCGTGGGGGTCCAGGTCGCGGCCGGGGGCGGTCCCGGTGGTGACGGGTACCCGTGCCAGCCGGGGTACGGACATCCGGCCGGCGCGCAGCGCCAGCTGGGGTTCTCCGGTGGCGACGGCCGCGGGGAGGCGGCGCAGGGAGTCCGGCTCGCCGTCGGTGTCCGCCAGGATCAGGCGGTCCGCGTGCTCGGACTGGGCGGAACGGATCAGGCCCCAGACGGGGGCGTGCGCGGGCCGTGTCCGCGGTGCGCCGTCCTCGGCTCCGCTCGGGACCGGGACGGCGTCTCGGGTGAGGACGACCAGCCGGGAGGAGGCGAAGCGTTCGTCGGCCAGCCAGGCCTGGACGAGGGCGAGGGTGGCCTGCGCGGTGGCCCTGACCGTATCGGCGTCGGAGAGGTCGGAAGCGTCGGAAGCGTCGGAAGCGTCGGAAGCGTCGGAAGCGTCGGAAGCGTCGATGGGGAGTACCGCGGCCACGGTCCGGGGCACCGGCGCGCCGGCCCCGATCGCTTCGGCGAGGGCGGCCAGGTCCGGGTGGACGTCCGGCCGCGGGCCCGCGCCGCGCAGGGCGTCGGCGACCGCGTCGGCATCCGCCCGCGGGGTGACTCCGACGACCGCCCAGTGAGTCGTGGTGCCGGGCGCGGTGTCCGCGAGCGGCTGGGTGGGCCAGTCCACGCGGTAGAGGGACTCGTGGTGGTCGGTGAGCGCGGACCGCAGGTGTTCCTCTCGGACCTCGCGGAAGGTGAGCGTGCCGACGGTGGCCACGGCCCGGCCGCTGCCGTCCGTGGCGGTGACGGCCACGGCGTCGGCGCCGACCGGTGTCAGCCGGACCCGCAGCCGGGTGGCTCCGGTGGCGTGCAGCCGTACGTCCTCCCAGGAGAAGGCCATCCGTCCGGTTCCCATGTCGCCGAGCGGGCCGAAGCCCACGCCGTGGAGGGCCGCGTCGAGCAGGGCCGGGTGCAGCCCGTACCTCGCGGCGTCGGATGACGGGGCGGTGGCGTCCGGGGGCAGGACGACCTCGGCGAAGACCTCGTCGCCGAGGCGCCAGGCGGCGCGCAGGCCCTGGAACGCGGGGCCGTAGGAGAAGGAGCGGGCGGCGAGCTCCCCGTAGAAGTCGGCGAGGTCGACGGGGGTCGCGCCGCCGGGCGGCCAGAGGGCCGGGTCCTGTACGGGGGGCTGGGCCCGGGAGGCCGAGGTCAGCACGCCGGTGCCGTGGCAGGTCCAGCCGTCCTCGGGGGCCGCCGTGCCGGGGCGCGAGTGGATGGTGAAGGTCCGGTCGCCCGTTCCGTCGGCCGGGCCGACCGCGACCTGGACGACGGCGCCGCCCCGCTCGGGCAGGATCAGCGGTGCCTGGAGGGTGAGTTCGGCGAGGGTGTCGCAGCCGACGTGGTCGCCCGCGCGGACGGCGAGTTCCACGAAGGCCGTACCCGGCAGGATGACCGCGCCGAGGACGACGTGGTCGGCGAGCCAGGGGTGGGTGTGCGCGGCCAGCCGGCCGGTCAGCAGCAGTCCGTCGGAGTCGGCGAGGCTGACGACGGCACCCAGCAGCGGGTGGTCGGAGGAGGCCAGGCCGAGGCCCGTGGCGTCCGCGGCGGCGGGCGGGGCGTCGAGCCAGTACCGCTCGTGCTGGAACGCGTAGGTGGGCAGGGCGACCCGGCGGGCGCCGGTGCCGGCGAGGACGGCCGCCCAGTCGACGGCGACGCCGTGGGCGTGGGCTTCGGCGGCGGAGCGCAGGAAGCGTTCGGTGCCTCCCTCGCCGCGGCGCAGGGTGCCGAGGGTGACGGCCCTGCCGCCGAGGTCATCGAGGGTTTCCTGGATGCCGATGGTGAGCACCGGGTGCGCGCTGACCTCGATGAGGGCGTCGTGCCCGTCCCGTACGAGGGCGCGGGTGGCCTCTTCGAACCGGACGGTCCGGCGCAGGCTGCGGTACCAGTAGTCGGCGTCGAGTCCGTCGGTCTCCACGAGCCCGCCGGTGACCGTGGAGTAGAACGGCACGTCGCAGGCGTGCGGGGTGATGTCGGCGAGGGCGTCGAGGACGCGCTCGCGGACGGCCTCGACGTGCGCGGAGTGGGAGGCGTAGTCGACGGCGATCAGCCGGGCCCGGACGTCGTCGGCGTGCAGGGCGTCGCGCAGTTCGGTCAGGGCGTCGCGGTCGCCCGAGACGACGGTCGACGTCGGGCTGTTCACGGCGGCGACGGACAGCCGCTCGCCCCAGTGCGCCATCCGGGGTGTGAGGTCTGCCGGCGGGAGGGCGACGGACAGCATTCCGCCCCGGCCGGAGAGCGCGGTCAGTGCCCGGCTGCGCAGCGCCACGACCTTCGCGGCGTCCGCGAGGGAGAGCGCGCCCACGACGCACGCGGCGGCGATCTCGCCCTGGCTGTGGCCGACGACGGCGGAGGGATGGACGCCGTGGGAGCGCCACAGTTCGGCCAGCGAGACCATGACGGCGAACAGGACGGGCTGGACGACGTCGACGCGGTCGAGGCCGGGGGCGCCGGGCGTGCCGCGCAGGACCTCCGTCGGCGACCAGTCGACGTGGGGTGCGAGGGCCTCCTCGCACTGGCGGAACCGCTCGCGGAAGGCCGGTGCGCCGTCGAGGAGTTCGACGGCCATGCCGATCCACTGGGAGCCCTGGCCGGGGAACACGAAGGCGACCTGTCGGGCGGTGGCGTCGGCGGTGCCGCGCACGAGGGCGGTTCCGGCGGCGTCGGGTTCCCCGTCGGCGAGGGCGTCCAGGGCCCGGTCGAGCCCGGCCCGGTCCGGGGCGAGGAGCACGGCGCGGTGGGGGAAGGCGGTACGGGTGGTGGCGAGGGAGTACGCGATGTCGAGGGCGTCGGGGTGGGCGGCCGGACCAGCGGTGGCGGCCGGACCCGCTGCGGCGGCCTGACCCGTGACGGGGGCCGTCGCCGGGTCCGCGCCGGGCCGGCGGGCGGCGAGGTGGGAGCGCAGCCGGGCGGCCTGTGCCGTGAGGGCGGCGGCGTTCTTGCCGGAGAGGGTCCAGGGGACGAGGGGAAGCCCGCTCCCGGCCGGCGCCGTGGTTCCGGGTTCGCCGCAGGGCGCGCCGGCCTCGGGGGCCGTTGCGGACGCGGCGCCGGCCGCGGCCGCGGCCCCGCCGCCGGCTTCGGGCCGTTCGGTGGGCGGGAGGTGCTGTTCGACGACGATGTGGGCGTTGGTGCCGCTGACGCCGAAGGCGGAGACGCCGGCGCGCCGGGGCCTGCCGGTGTCGGGCCAGGCGGCGTTGTCGGTGACCAGCGAGACCGCCCCGGCGGACCAGTCGACGTGCGGGGTCGGCTCGTCGGCGTGCAGGGTCTTCGGCAGCACGCCGTGGCGCAGGGCCTGCACCATCTTGATGATCCCGGCGACGCCGGCCGCGGCCTGGGTGTGTCCGAGGTTGGACTTGACGGAGCCGAGCCACAGCGGCCGGTCCGCCGGGCGGTCCTGGCCGTACGTGGCGAGGAGCGCCTGGGCTTCGATCGGGTCGCCGAGGGTGGTGCCGGTGCCGTGGGCCTCGACGATGTCCACGTCGGACGGCGACAGCAGGGCGTTGGCGAGGGCCTGGTGGATGACGCGCTGCTGGGCGGGGCCGTTGGGCGCGGTCAGGCCGTTGCTGGCGCCGTCCTGGTTGACGGCGGATCCCCGTACGACGGCCAGCACCGGGTGGCCGAGGCGGACCGCGTCGGAGAGCCGTTCGACGAGCAGCATGCCGACGCCCTCGGACCAGCCGGTGCCCTCGGCCGACGCCGAGAACGCCCGGCACCGGCCGTCGGGCGACAGGCCGCGCTGGCGGCTGAACTCGACGAAGGTCGTCGGTCCGGCCATCACGGTCACCCCGCCGGCGAGGGCCAGGTCGCACTCGCCGTGGCGCAGGGCCTGGACGGCGAGGTGCAGCGCCACGAGGGAGGAGGAGCAGGCGGTGTCGATGGTCACGGCGGGGCCTTCGAGCCCCAGGGTGTAGGCGATGCGGCCGGAGACCACGCTGCCGGTGTTGCCGGTGCTGACGTACCCCTCGATGCCTTCGGGCATCGCCGGGAGGCGGGAGACGTAGTCGTGGTACATGACTCCGGCGAACACCCCGGTGCGGCTGCCGCGCAGGGACAGCGGGTCCAGTTCGGCGCGTTCCACGGCCTCCCACGAGGCTTCCAGGACGAGGCGCTGCTGGGGGTCCATGGCGAGGGCCTCGCGGGGGCCGATGCCGAAGAAGGCCGGGTCGAACTCGGCGGCGTCGTAGAGGAATCCGCCTTCCTTCGCGTAGCTCGTGCCCGGGTTCCCGGGGTCCGGGTCGTAGAGCGCGTCGAGGTCCCAGCCCCGGTCGGTGGGGAAGCCCGATATCGCGTCGCCACCGGAGGCGACCAGGTCCCACAGGTCCTCGGGGGACCGGACGCCGCCGGGGAAGCGGCAGCTCATGCCCACGATCGCGATCGGTTCGCGGTTCTTGCCCTCGGCCTCACGCAGCCGCCTGTGCGCGTGACGCAGATCGACGGTGGCACGCTTGAGGTAGTCGCGGAGCTTGTTCACGTCTGTCGTCATCTGGGTTCTGTTCCTCAACGCGAAGGGATGTCGTGCTGGTCGATCAGTTGGTGCCGAGCTCGCCGTCGAGCAGTTCGAAGAGCTCTTCGTCGGAGGCGTCCTCGACCTCGGTCCCGGCGTCGTCCCCGGGTTCGCGGCCGGTGTCGGGGCCCGCTTCGCGCCACTTGGCGAGCAGTACCTCCAGCCGCACGGCCACGGTGGCCCGCGTTCCCCTGTCGTACGGGGAGCGCGCGAACGCGGCTTCCAGGCGGTCGATCTCGGAGAGCAGCGAGGGGGCCGGCTCCGGTCCGCCGGGCCCCGCGGAGGGCATCGCGGCGGACAGGTGATCGGCGAGGGCGGCCGGGGTCGGGTGGTCGAACAGCAGGCTCGCCGGGAGGCGCAGCCCGGTGATCGCGCCGAGGTGGTTGCGCAGCTCGACGGCGGTGAGCGAGTCGAAGCCGAGGTCGCGGAAGGCCTGTGCGGTGCCGATCGCCTCGGAGGAGGTGTGCCCCAGCACCGCGGCGACCTGGGTCCGGACGACGCCGAGGAGGATCCGTCGGCGCTTCTCGTCCGATGCGCCGGCGAGCTGCCCGGCGAGGGCGGCCGTCCCGGGCGCGGATTCCCGGGCCTGGCGGGCGGGGGCCCGGACGAGGCCGCGCAGCAGGGCGGGGACCGGCTCGGTGGTGGCGCGGCGGCGCAGGGCGGGGAGGTTCAGCCGTACCGGCAGGAGCAGGGCGTCCGGTCCGGCGCCGGGGGCATCGGCCGTGGTGCCCCCGGCGGCGGTACCGGTGGCCGGGGCTTCCCCGGTGGGGGGCGCGCTCGCCGTGTCGAAGAGGGCGAGGCCCTCCTCGGGGGTGAGCGGCGACACTCCGGCCCGGGCCATCCGCGCGAGGGCTCCCGCGCCGGCCTCCCCGAGCATGCCCCCCGTGCCCTCGGCGGCGGCCCAGGGACCCCAGGCCAGCGAGACGGCCGGGAGTCCGGCGGCCCGGCGCGACTGTGCGAGGGCGTCCAGGCAGGCGTTGGCGGCACCGTAGTTGGCCTGGCCCGCGTTGCCGAACGTACCGGCGAGCGAGGAGAACAGGACGAAGGCCGCGAGGTCCGTGTCCCGGGTCAGTTCGTGCAGGTGGAGCGCCGCCTCGGCCTTGGGCCCGAGGACGTCGTCGAGCCGCCGGGCGGTCAGCGAGCCCACGAGCGCGTCGTCGAGCACGCCGGCGGCGTGCACCACACCGGTCAGCGGATGCGCGGCCGGGATGCCGTCGAGCAGGGCGGTGAGCGCGCCGCGGTCCGCGACGTCGCAGGCGAGCGTGGTCACTTCGGCGCCCAGGGCCGCCAGTTCGGCGGCGAAGGCGGACGCTCCGGCGGCGTCGGGTCCGCGGCGGCTGGTCAGCAGCAGGTGCCGTACGCCGTGCGCCGCCACCAGGTGCCGTGCGACGAGCCGGCCGAGGGCGCCCGTCGCGCCGGTCACCATGACGGTGCCCGCCGGGTCCAGCCCCAGGGACGCGGGCAGCGCGGGAGCCCCGGCGCCGGTCGCACGGGCCAGCCTGGGCACGAACGCCCGGCCGTCCCGGAGGGCGGACTGCGGCTCACCGGTGGCGAGCACGGCCGCCAGCCCTTCCGGGTGGGCGCGGTCGGCGTCCACCAGCACGAAGCGTTCGGGGTGCTCGGCCTGGACGGACCTGACCAGCCCCCACACGGCGGCCTGTGCCGGGTCCAGCCGGGCCGCGTCGCCGGCGTCCACGGCGACCGCGTCGCGGGTCACGATGACGAGCCGCCGCGCCTCCGTCGTCGTACCGGCGTCGGGAGCGGTCAGCCACTCCTGTACGAGGGCCAGGGCGCGGCCGGCCACGGACCGTACGGCTCCGGCCTCCGACGGGCCGTCCGTCGCGAACAGTACGACGCGATCACCGGTGGGCGGCGCGTCCGGTGAACCGGGCGGGGACAGCGGGGTCCAGTCGACGCGGAACAGCGAGTCCCGGGACCGGCCCGACCGGGCGGCGGTGAGCTGCTCGGCGGAGATCGGGCGCAGGACGAGCGAGTCGACGGAGGTCCGGATCCGGCCGGTGGTGTCGGCGGCCAGCAGCGAGACCGTGTCCGGACCGGCGGGGGTCAGCCGGATCCGCAGGGCCTCCACGGCTCCCGTCTCCCCCGCTCCGGCCGCCGGCGCGGTGTGCGCCGTCACCCCGCTCCAGGAGAACGGAACCCGTGCCCGGTCACCCTCGTCGGCACCGGCGACGGGGCCGAGCGGGCCGGGGCCGAGGGCGACGGTGTGCAGCGCGGCGTCCATCAGGGCCGGGTGCAGTCCGAAGCCGGACACGTCGGTGCCCGCGGGGAGTCCGACCTCGGCGAAGAGCGCGTCGTCCCGCGTCCAGGCGGCGCGCACGCCCCGGAACACGGGGCCGTAGTCGAGCCCCAGGCCGGCCATCCGCTCGTACAGGGAGTCCAGCGCCTCCTCGGGGACGGCGACCGCCTCCGACGGGGGCCAGTCGGCCAGGGGGCCGGAATCGGCGGTGCCGTCGGCGCTCGACAGCGTGCCGACCGCGTGGCGCGTCCACGGCTCGTCAAAGGGCGCGCCCTCGGCGCGGGAGTGGATCTCCAGCGGGCGGCGGGCGCCCCCGTCGGGGGCGCCGACGCGCACCTGGATCCGTACCGCGGTGTCGTCCGGCACGACGAGGGGGGCGCCGAGGGTCAGTTCGTCCAGCCGGTCGCATCCGACGGCCTCGTCGAGGGCCGCGTGCAGGGCCAGGTCCACCAGGGCGGTGCCCGGGAGCAGCACGGCGCCCATCACCGCGTGGTCGGCGAGCCACGGATGGGTCGCGAGCGACAGCCGGCCGGTGAGGAGCAGCCCTTCGCCGTCGGCGAGCGCGACCGCGGCTCCGAGCAGGGGGTGGCCCGTCTCGGCCAGTCCGGCGGCGGCGACGTTCCCGGGCGCGGGGGTGGATTCGAGCCAGTAACGGGTGCGTTGGAAGGGGTAGGTGGGGAGGTCGACGCGCTGGAGGCCGTGTCCGGCGAAGAAGGCGGTCCAGTCGACGGGCGTTCCGTGGGCGTGCAGCCGGGCGAGGGCGGTGGTGACGGCCTCGGCCTCGGGCCGGTCGGTCCTCAGGAGGGGGACGGCGAGGGTGTTTTCCTCCAGGGCGTCCTGGGCCAGGGCGGTGAGGACGCCTCCCGGTCCGATCTCCAGGAAGGTGCCGACGCCCTCGTCCGCGAGGGAGGTGACCGCGTCGGCGAAGCGGACGGCCCCGCGGACGTGGCGCACCCAGTGGCCGACGGAGCAGAGCTCCCGCGCGGTCACGGGGCGGCCGGTGAGGGTGGAGACGACCGGCACGGCCGGGTCCCCGAAGGTGACCGTTTCCAGGGTTTTGCGGAAGTCGGCGAGCACCGGGTCCATCAGCGGGGAGTGGAAGGCGTGGGAGACGGAGAGCGCCTTCGTCCTGCGGCCCTGCGCCACCAGCCGCTCGACGACCGCGGCCACCGCGTCCTCGGCGCCCGAAACCACCACGGACGAGGGCCCGTTGACGGCGGCGATGTCCGCACGGTCAGCGTGGCCGGCCAGCAGTTCCCTCACCTCCTCCTCGGAAGCCTGTACCGCGACCATCGCGCCCCCGGCCGGGAGCGCCTGCATCAGCCGTCCGCGCGCGGCCACGAGCCGCGCCGCATCACGCAGCGAGAGCGCACCCGCCACATGGGCCGCCGCGAACTCACCCACCGAATGCCCGGCCAGGAAGTCCGGCCGGACACCCCACGACTCCACCAGCCGGTACGACGCCACCTCGACGGCGAAGAGCGCCGGCTGGGCGTGGTCCGTCCGGTCGAGGAGCTCCGCGTCGTCCCCGAACACCACGTCGCGCAAGGGGTGTTCGAGGTGCGCGTCCAGTGCGGCGCATGCCTCGTCGAAGGCTTCGGCGAACACCGGGAAGGCCGCGTGCAGTTCGCGTCCCATCCCGAGCCGCTGGCTCCCCTGCCCGGAGAAGAGGAACGCCCGCTTCGTACCGGGCTCGGCGACGGCCCGCACCACCGATCGTGCCGGGTCGCCGTTCGCGAGGGCCGCCAGCCCTTCCAGGACGCCGGCCGTGTCGGGTGCCACGACGGCGGCGCGGTGTTCCAGGGCGGTGCGGCCCGTGGCCAGGGAGTACGCCACCTCGGCGGCCTGACGGCCGCCGTCGTGTTCCGGTACGTGTTCCGTCGCGTACCGCAGGAGCCGCCGTGCCTGCTCGCGCAGCGCGTCCGGGCTCTTCGCGGACAGTATCCAGGGCGCCGTGGAGGGCGGTACGGGCGTCGTTCCCGGAGCGGACGCGGGCCGGGGGGCGGTCGGCGCCTGTTCGAGGACGACGTGGGCGTTGGTGCCGCTGAAGCCGAACGAGGAGACCGCCGCCCGTCGGGGGCGGCCGTCGTGTTCCGCCCACGCGACGGGTTCGGTGAGCAGGCGGACGGTTCCCTCGGACCAGTCCACGTGCGGCGAGGGCTCTTCGGCGTGCAGGGTCTTCGGCAGGACCCCGTGCCGCATCGCCTCGACCATCTTGATGATCCCGCCCACCCCGGCCGCCGCCTGGGTGTGCCCGATGTTCGACTTCAGCGACCCCAGCCACAACGGCCGGTCGGCCGAGCGCCCCCGCCCGTACGTGGCCAGCAGCGCCTGCGCCTCGATCGGATCGCCCAGTGTCGTCCCCGTGCCGTGCGCCTCCACCGCGTCCACATCGCCCGCCGACAACCCCGCACCCGCCAACGCCTGCTCGATCACCCGCTGCTGCGCCGGACCGTTCGGAGCCGTCAGACCATTCGAAGCACCGTCCTGATTCACCGCGCTGCCCCGCACCACCGCCAACACCGGATGCCCGTTGCGCCGGGCATCCGACAGCCGCTCCACCAACAGCATCCCCACGCCCTCGGCCCATCCGGTGCCGTCCGCGTTCGCGGAGAACGCCTTGCAACGGCCATCGGCGGCGAGGCCGCGCTGGCGGCTGAACTCCACGAAGGCTCCCGGGCCGGCCATGACGGTCACACCGCCCGCCAGGGCCAGTTCGCACTCGCCCTGCCTCAGGGCCTGGACCGCCAGGTGCAGGGCCACCAGCGAGGAGGAGCACGCGGTGTCCACCGTCACCGCGGGGCCTTCGAGGCCGAAGGTGTACGAGAGGCGGCCGGAGATGACGCTCCCGGAGTTGCCGGTGCCGAGGAAGCCCTCGACGCCCTCGGGTACCGACCGGAGCGCGGAGGCGTAGTCGTGGTACATCACGCCCGTGAAGACGCCGGTGCGGGAACCGCGCAGGGTGGCGGGGTCGATGCCGGCCCGCTCGAACGCCTCCCACGAGGTCTCCAGGAGCAGCCGCTGCTGCGGGTCCATCGCGAGGGCCTCGCGCGGGGAGATCCCGAAGAAGGCGGCGTCGAACTCCCCGGCGTCGTAGAGGAATCCGCCCCGGCGGGTGGTGCTGGAGCCGGTGGCGCCGTCCCCGGCGAGGAGGTCGAGGTCCCATCCGCGGTCGACGGGGAAGCCGGAGATGGCGTCGGTGCCCGTGGAGAGCAGCCGCCACAGGTCCTCGGGGGACCGCACGCCGCCCGGGTAGCGGCAGCTCATGGCGACGATCGCGAGGGGCTCGTCCGTGGCGCCGCCGTTCCGGACGACCGGTCGGACGGTGCCGGCCGGCCGGGCCCCGTCGAGCCGGCCGAGCAGGTGGCGGGCGAGCGCCTCCGGGGTCGGGTGGTCGAAGACCAGTCCGGCCGGCAGCCGTGCGCCGGTCGCCGAGACGAGTCGGTTGCGGAGTTCGACCGCGGTGAGCGAGTCGAAGCCGAGCTCCCGGAACGCCTGGGTCGGCTGGACGGTTCCGGGCCGGTCGTGGCCCAGCACGGCGGCCGCGTGGCCGCGTACGAGGTCGACGAGCAGCTCGGTCCGCCCCGCCTCCGTCAGCCCCCGCAGCCGCTCCGACAGCGCGGACCGGACGGCGTCCGCGGAGCCGGCCGCGGCCGCCTCGGTGCGCCGTACGGGGGCCGGGACCAGGTCCCCCAGCAGCGGGGGCAGCGTCCCCGTGCGGGCTTGTTCGCGCAGTGCGGGAAGGTCCCAGCGGACGGGTACGAGCAGCGGCTCCGGGGAACCCAGGGCGCGGTCGAGGAGTCCGAGGCCTTCTTCCGTCTCCAGCGCGACGAGCCCGGAACGGCCGATGCGCCGGTGGTCCGCCTCGGCCAGGGTGGCGGTCAGCGTGCCGGCGCTCGCCCACAGGCCCCAGGCCAGCGATACGCCGGGCAGGCCTGCGGCGCGGCGGGTGTGGGCCAGTGCGTCGAGGGCGGAGTTCGCGGCGGCGTAGTTGCCCTGGCCCGCGTTGCCGAAGATGCCGGCGGCCGACGAGAACAGCACGAAGGCCGACAGGTCCAGGCCCCGCGTGAGCTCGTCCAGGTGCAGGGCCCCGGCCACCTTCGGGCCGAACACCCCGCGCACCCGTTCGGGGGTCAGGGACGGCACCACGCCGTCGTCGGTCACGGCCGCCGCGTGGACCACGCCCGTCAGCGGGTGTGCGTCCGGCAGCGAGCCGAGCAGCCTGACCAGCGCCTCCCGGTCGGCCACGTCGCAGGCGACGGTGTCGACCACGGCGCCCAGTGCGCCCAGCTCGGCCGCGAACTCCCGGGCGCCGTCGGCGGCGGGGCCGCGGCGGCTCGCCAGGACCAGTCGCCGGACGCCGTGCCGGACCACCAGGTGCCGGGCCACCACCCGTCCCAACGCCCCGGACGCGCCGGTGACCAGGACCGTTCCCGACGGTGCGAACACCGCGGATTCGGGAGTCCCGCCGCCCGCCGGCGCGTCGGCCGCCCGTACCAGCCGGGGCGCGAACAGCGCGTTCCCGCGTACCGCCACCTGCGTCTCGCCCGACGCGGCCGCGGCCGCGAGCGCCGACGGGTCTTCGTCGTGCCCGCGGTCTTCCTCGTCCTCCTCCTCGTCGAGGTCGACGAGGACGAAGCGGCCGGGGTTCTCCGACTGGGCCGCACGCACGAGGCCCCAGACCGCGGCCTGCGCCGGGTCGGCGGCCGAGGCCGGATCGACGGCCACCGCGCCCCGGGTGACGACCAGCAGGCGCGACGCGGCGCACCGCTCGTCCGCGAGCCAGTCCTGTACGAGGGCCAGCGCCTCCTGCGCGGCCACGGACGGGCGGGCTGCGGCGTCGGTGCCCGTGCTCAGGGGGGCGGGGACCGGTGCCCGTACCGCCACCACGTCGGGGACGGGGGTCCCGTCGGCGGCCGGCCGGGGAAGGGCGTCGAGCAGGACGACGGGGAAGCCCGTGGCCCGGTCGGACCGTGGGTCCCGGGCAGGCTTCCATTCCAGCCGGAACAGCCCGCCGGCGCCGCTCGCGCCGACGGGGGCCAGCTGCTCCGCCGCCACCGGGCGCAGGTCCAGGGAGTCGACCGAGAGCACCGGGCTGCCCGTGGCGTCGGCGAGGGACAGCGACACCGCTCCCTCCCCGGCCGCGGCGGTGGACGACGACGCCGGGGCGAGGCGCAGGCGCAGCGCGGTGGCACCGGTCGCGTGGAGGGCGACCCCGTTCCACGCGAACGGGATCCGGGGCCCGTCGGCCGGCGCCGCGGGGTCACCGAGGCCGACCGTGTGGAGGGCGGCGTCGAACAGCGCGGGGTGCAGGCCGAAGCCGGTGACGTCGGTTCCCTCGGGCAGGGCGATCTCGGCGAAGAGTTCCTCCCCGCGCCGCCACCCGGACCGGACTCCCCGGAACACCGGGCCGTACTCCAGGCCCAGCCCGGCCATCCGGTCGTAGAGGGCGTCGGCGTCGAGGGGCTCGGCTCCTGCCGGGGGCCACTCGGTGAGTCCGGGGCCCGGGGGTGTGCCGGGGCTACGGTCGGGGCCGGTGCCCGTACCGGCCGACAGGAGTCCCGACGCGTGGCAGGTCCAGGCGTCCGCCGCCAGTGCGTCGTCGTGCCGCGCGTACACGCGCACGGCCCGCGTGCCGTTCGTGCCGGGGCCGTCCACGACCACCTGGAGCTGTGCGCCGCCCTGTCCGGGCAGGAGGAACGGGGCTTCCAGCGTCAGTTCCTCGATCCGGCCGCACCCCACCTGGTCGCCGGCCCGGAGCGTCAGCTCGACGAGCGCGGTCCCGGGCAGCAGCGCCGTACCCAGCACCACGTGGTCGGCCAGCCAGGGGTGCGTGGCGAGCGACACCCGGCCGGTCAGCAGCGCCCCCTCACCGTCGGCCAGGGTCACGACGGCGCCGAGCAGCGGATGTTCGGCCGGCCGGAGACCGGCCCGGGTGAGGTCGCCCGGGGCTGCGGCCGTTTCGAGCCAGTAGTGCTCGCGCTGGAAGGCGTACGTGGGCAGGTCGATGCGTCGGGCGCCGCGACCGGCGAGGACGGCCGTCCAGTCGACGGGTACGCCGTGGACGTGGAGATGGGCGAGGGCGGTGGTGACCGCCACGTCCTCAGGACGGTCGGCACGCAGCACCGGGACCACAGCGGGGCCGCCGTCGAGGACGGCCTGGGCCATGGCGGCCAGGACACCACCCGGCCCGATCTCCAGGAAGGTGTTCACCCCTTCCCCGGCGAGGGAGGCGACCGCGTCGGCGAAGCGGACGGCCTCACGCACGTGACGCACCCAGTAGTCGGCGGTGCGGAACTCCTCCCCCGTCACCGGGAGACCGGTGAGGGTGGAGACGACCGGCACGGTCGGGGCTCCGAAGGAAACGTTCTCGGCGACCTTGCGGAAGTCGTCGAGCATCGGGTCCATGAGGGGCGAGTGGAAGGCGTGCGAGACGGTCAGCGCCTTCGTCTTGCGGCCGTCGGCCGACAGCCGGTCCACGACCGCCGCCACCGCATCCTGCCCGCCCGAAACCACCACGGCCGACGGGCCGTTGACGGCAGCGATGCCCGCACGGTCCTCGAACCCGGCCAGCAGCTCCCGTACCTCTTCCTCCGAGGCCTCCACCGCAACCATCACGCCCCCGGCCGGGAGGGCCTGCATCAGCCGGCCACGAGCCGCCACCAGAGCCGCCGCGTCCTCCAGCGAGAACACACCCGCCACATGGGCGGCGGCGAACTCACCCACCGAATGCCCGGCCACGAAGTCCGGCCGGACACCCCAGGACTCCACCAGCCGGAACAGCGCCACCTCGACCGCGAACAACGCCGGCTGCGCATAACCGGTCCGGTTCAAGATCTCGGCGTCGCCGCCCAGCATCACCTCCCGCAAGGGCCGTTCGAGGTGGGCGTCCAGTGCGGAGCAGACCGCGTCCAAGGCCTCCGCGAACACCGGGAAGGCCGCGTACAGATCACGCCCCATCCCCAGCCGCTGACTCCCCTGCCCCGAGAACAGGAACGCCACCGTCTGCCGGGGCACGACGGCCCCCGTCGCCACGACGGCGCTCCCGGCATCACCCGCGGGGGCGTCCTGCGCGAGCAGTTCCAGTGCCCGGAGCAATTCCTCGCGGTCCGATGCCACGATCGCCGCCCGGTGGTCCAGGGCCGCCCGGGTCGTCGCCGTCGACAGGCCCAGGTCGGCCAGGGACTCGTCGGGGTTGTCCTGCGCATGACGCAGCAGACGTGCGGCCTGGCCGCGCAGCGCGGCCTCGTTCTTCCCGGAGAGCAGTACGGGCGTCGCGCGCGCCGGGTGCTCCGGCGGCGCGTTCTCGCCGCCGGCCGGACCCGGCTCCGGCAGCGGGGGCTGCTCGATGACGACGTGGGCGTTGGTGCCGCTGAAGCCGAACGAGGAGACCGCCGCCCGTCGGGGGCGGCCGTCGTGTTCCGTCCACTCCACGGGTTCGGTCAGGAGGCGTACGGTTCCGGACGACCAGTCGACGTGCGGGGTCGGCGCGTCCACGTGCAGGGTCCTGGGCAGGACGCCGTGCCGCATCGCCTCGACCATCTTGATGATCCCGCCCACCCCGGCCGCCGCCTGGGTGTGCCCGATGTTCGACTTGAGGGAGCCCAGCCACAGCGGCCGGTCGGCGGAGCGCCCCCGCCCGTACGTGGCCAGCAGCGCCTGCGCCTCGATCGGATCGCCCAGTGTCGTCCCCGTGCCGTGCGCCTCCAGCGCGTCCACATCGGCCGCCGACAGGCCGGCGTCCGTGAGGGCCTGGCGGATCACGCGCTGCTGCGAGGGGCCGTTCGGGGCGGTGAGGCCGTTCGAGGCGCCGTCCTGGTTCACCGCGCTGCCCCGGACCACCGCCAGCACCGGGTGCCCGTTGCGCCGGGCGTCGGAGAGCCGCTCCACCAGCAGCATGCCCAGTCCCTCGCCCCAGCCGGTGCCGTCGGCGGCGGCCGCGAAGGGCTTGCAGCGGCCGTCTGCGGCCAGTCCGCGCTGGCGGCTGAAGTCGACGAAGGACGTCGGGGTGAGCATCGCGGTCACGCCGCCCGCGAGCGCCAGGTCGCACTCGCCCCGCCGGAGCGCCTGCACGGCGAGGTGCAGCGCGACCAGGGAGGAGGAGCAGGCCGTGTCGACGGTCACGGCCGGCCCTTCCAGGCCGAAGGTGTACGACACCCGTCCGGAGACGACGCTCGCCGCGCTGCCGGTGCCGATGTAGCCGTCGACGTCGTCCACGGCCTGCTGGAGCACCGATGTGTGGTCGTGGTACATCACACCCGTGAACACGCCGGTGCGGCTGCCCTTGAGGGCCGTGGGGTCGATTCCGGCCCGTTCGAACGTCTCCCAGCAGGACTCCAGCAGGATGCGTTGCTGGGGGTCCATGGTGAGTGCCTCACGAGGTGATATCTCGAAGAGGCCCGCGTCGAAGAGGTCGATCCCGTCGAGGAACCCGCCTTCCCGGACGTGGCTGGTGCCACGGGTGTCGGGGTCGGGGTCGTAGAGGGATTCGAGGTCCCAGCCGCGGTCGGCGGGGAAGGGCGTGATGGCGTCGCCGCCGTCCGTCAGGAACTGCCACAGGCCCTCGGGTGACGCGATGCCGCCGGGGAACCGGCAGCTCATCGCGACGATGGCGATCGGCTCGTGCTGTGCCGCGTCGAGGTCCCGCAGCCGCTCCCGGGCCTCGTGGAGATCCGCCGATACCCGCTTGAGGAAGTAGCGCAGCTTTTCCTCGTTGTTGTTCGCCTGGAGGTCAGACACCTGAGTCACCTTTTACGTCGAGCCGGTGGGGCCGGAAGTCGGCAGATGGGCTGTGCGTGGCGGGTCGCCGCCAACTCCGCGGTTCAGGAGATTCCGAATTCCTTGCCGATGAAGTCGAACATCTCGTCGTCCGTGGCGGCGTGGAGTCCGTCCGCCGCGTCCACGGGGCCGGTGGCGTCCGAGGTCCGCGACGCTTCCCGCGCGGCACCTCCTTCGGCCGTGCCCCCTTCGGCCGTGCCCCCTGCCGCCGTGCCGGTGGTCGCGGCCCACTGGTCGAGCAGGTCCCTCAGGCGCGAGGTGATGGCGTCGCCGCCTTCCCCGCCGGCCGCCGCCGTGTTCCGCAACGCCGTTTCGATCCGGTCGAGTTCGGCGAGCATCCCGGCGATGCCCGGGGCGGGCGGGGCCGCCTCGGTCTTGAGGTACTCGACGAGTTCGGCCGGGGTCGGGTAGTCGAAGACGAGCGTGGGAGGCAGCCGCAGCCCGGTGTCCTTGCCCAGCCGGTTGCGGAACTCGACCGCGGTCAAGGAGTCGAACCCGAGGTCCCGCAGGGCCTGACCGGGCCGGACCGCCCGGGGCGACGCGAGGTCGAGGACCGCGGCGACGTGCTCGCACACCAGGTCGAGCAGCACCTTGCGCTGTTCGGCCTCGGTGAGACCGGCCAGACGCGCCGACAGCTCCCGCTGTCCGGCCCCGGCAGCCCCGGCCTCCGTACCGGTCGGCGAGGCTCCGTACCCGTCCGGGCCCGCGGCCGTCCGCCGGGACGGAACCCGGACGAGCGAGGTGAGCAGGGCCGGCAGTGTGCCGGCCGCGGCCTGACCGCGCAGTTCCGCCTGGTTCAGCCGTACGGGCACCACCGTGCTCTGGGTCTGGGCCGTCGCGGCGTCGAAGAGGCCGAGGGCCTCGTCGGTGGCCAGGGGCAGCACCCCGCTGCGGGCCATCCGGCCGCGGTCCGCGTCGCTCAGCGCGCCGGTGATCCCGCTGCTCTCCGCCCACAGCCCCCAGGCCAGCGATACGGCGGGCAGGCCCGCCGCACGGCGCTGCTGGGCGAGGGCGTCCAGGAAGGAGTTGGCGGCGGCGTAGTTGCCCTGGCCCGCCGCGCCGAAGACCCCGGCGGCGGAGGAGAAGAGGACGAACGCGGACAGTTCCATGTCCCGGGTGAGTTCGTCCAGGTGCAGGGCCGCGTCGACCTTGGGCCGGAACACCCGGTCGATCCGCTCCGCGGTCAGGCCGGTGACGATGCCGTCGTCGGTCACTCCGGCCACGTGCACCACCCCGGTCAGGGGGTGTTCGGCGGGTACCTCCGCCAGCAGCCGCGACAGCGCGTCGCGGTCGGCGACGTCGCAGGCGGCCACGGTGACCCGGGCCCCCCGTTCGGCGAGTTCCGCCTCCAGTTCGGCCATGCCCGCCGCCCGGGCGCCGCTCCGGCTGACGAGCAGCAGGTCGCGCACGCCGTGGCCGGTGACCAGGTGCCGTGCGACGTGGCGCCCCAGCAGGCCCGAGGCGCCGGTGACCAGCACCGTGCCGGCGGCGGTGAACGCCGGGGTCGGTCCGCCGAGGGAGGCCGGGGTCTCGGCCCGTGCCAGCCGTGGCACGAGTACCGACCCGCCGCGTACGGCGAACTGTTCCTCGCCCGAGGCCAGCAGTGCGGGCAGCGCCCGTACGGAGGCGGCGTCGCGGTCCAGGTCGACCAGGACGAACCGGCCGGGGTTCTCCGACTGCGCCGAGCGCACCAGGCCCCAGATCGCGGCCTGCGCCGGGTCGACCTCCTTGTCCCGGTCCTCCTGGTCCCGGTCCTTGGCGACGACGGCGTTGCCGGTGAGGACGACCAGCCGGGTCCCGGCGTTCCGGTCGTCGGACAGCCACTGCTGGAGGAGTTCCAGTGTCCGGTGCACGGTCTCCTGGGCGTGCGCCACCGGGTGGTCGCCGTCCGGGTGCACGTCGACGGCCGCGAGCACGACTCCCGGCAGCGCCGCCGCGCCGTCCGGACCGGGGCGGTACGAGACGTTCATGCCGGAGTCCTCCAGCGCGGCGCGCAGACCGTCGTCGCCGCCGATGAGGGTCCACTGCTCGCCCGGTTCGCTCACGGGGTCCTCCGGGGTACGGGGAAGGGGGGTCCAGTCGACGCGGTAGAGGGAGTCGTGCGGTCCGTGCTCGCGGCCGGCCCGGTCGAGTTGCTCCGCCGAGACGGGGCGCAGCACCAGGGAGTCGACCGAGGCCACGGGCCGGCCCGCCGCGTCGGTCGCCAGCAGGGCCACCGCGTCCGCTCCGGCCGGAGTGATCCTGACCCGCAGGGCCGTGGCGCCGGTGGCGTGCACCGTCACCCCGCTCCAGGCGAACGGGATCCGTCCGTGTCCGGCGTCGGGCAGCAGGCCGCCGAGGCCGATCGCGTGGAGGGCCGAGTCGAGCAGCGCCGGGTGGATCCCGAAGCCGCCCGTTTCCGTGCCGTCGGGCAGCCGTACTTCGGCGAACACCTCGTCGCCGCGCCGCCACAGGGCGTGCAGGCCCTGGAACGCCGGTCCGTAGCCGAAGCCGAGGCCGGCCAGCCGCTCGTACGCTCCGCCGGTGTCCAGGCGGTCGGCCCCGGGGGCGGGCCATACCGCGAGGTCCTGCGGCTGCCCTTCCGGGGCCTGTGGCCTCGCGTCCACGGACACGACACCGGTGGCGTGGCAGGTCCACGGCTCGGCGGCGTCGGCGCTCTCGGGACGCGAGTAGACGTTGACGGTGCGGTGCCCGGTCGCGTCCGGGCCGCCGACGACGGCCTGGAGGCGTACGGCGGCTCGCTCGCGCAGGACGAGCGGGGCGCCGAGGGTCAGCTCGTCCACGCGGTCGCAACCCACCTCTTCGGCGGCGCGCAGTGCGAGGTCGACCAGGGCGGTGCCCGGCAGCAGGATCGTGTCCATGACCGTGTGATCGCTGAGCCACGGGTGCGTGGCCGTCGACAGCCGCCCCGTCAGCAGGGCGCCCTCCCCGTCCGCGAGGGCGACGGCGGCGCCCAGCAGGGGGTGCTCGGCCGCCACGAGCCCCGCGGAGGCCACGTCGCCGGAGGGGGAACCCGGGGTGAGCCAGTAGCGGCGGCGGTGGAAGGCGTAGGTGGGGAGGTCTACGGGCCGGGTGTCCTGTCCGGCGAAGACGGCGGTCCAGTCGACGGGTACGCCGTGGACGTGGAGGTGGGCGAGGGCGGTGGTGACGGCCAGGTCCTCGGCGCGGTCGGCCCGCAGGAGGGGGACGGTCACCGCGTGCTCGTCCAGGGAGTCCTGGGCCATGGCCGTCAGGACACCGCCCGGGCCGATCTCCAGGAAGGTGCCAGCCCCTTCCGCCGCGAGGGAGGTGACCGCGTCCGCGAAGCGGACCGCCTCGCGGACGTGGCGCACCCAGTAGTCGACGGAGCAGAACTCCTCCCCTGTCACCGGACGGCCGGTGAGCGTCGACACGACGGGGAGCACCGGGGTGCCGAAAACGACCCCCTCCACCGCCGTGCGGAACTCGTCGAGCATCGGGTCCATCAGCGGCGAGTGGAAGGCGTGGGAGACGGTCAGCGCCTTCGTCTTGCGGCCGTCGGCCGACAGCCGGTCCACGACCGCCGCCACCGCGTCCTGCGCGCCCGAAACCACCACGGACGAGGGGCCGTTGACGGCGGCGATGTCCGCGTGGCCTGCCTGTCCGGAGAGGAGGTTGCGCACCTCGTCCTCCGAGGCCTGCACCGCGACCATCACCCCGCCGGCCGGGAGGGCCTGCATCAGCCGGCCGCGCGCAGCCACCAGGACCGCCGCGTCTTCGAGCGAGAACACACCCGCCACATGGGCGGCGGCGAACTCACCCACCGAATGCCCGGCCAGGAGGTCCGGCCGGACACCCCAGGACTCCACGAGCCGGAACAGCGCCACCTCGACCGCGAACAACGCCGGCTGCGCATAACCGGTCCGGTCCAACAACTCCGCGTCCTCGCCGAACACCACGTCCGCCAGGGGGCGTTCGAGATGCCCGTCCAAGGCCGCGCACACCGCGTCGAAGGCCTCCGCGAACACCGGGAAGGCCGCGTACAGATCACGCCCCATCCCCAGCCGCTGACTCCCCTGCCCCGAGAACAGGAACGCCGTCCGGCTGCCGCCGGCGGCCGTCCCGGACTCCCCTCCGCCCTGTACGACCCCGGCTGCCGGTCGACCGCTGGCGAGGGCCCTCAGGCCCTCCAGCAGCTCCGCGCGCCGGGTGCCGACGACCACCGCGCGCAGTTCCATCGCCGTACGCGACGTGGCGAGCGACCGGCCGACCTCGGCGACGCCCAGGGCGGGGTGTGCGTCGAGGTGGGAAACGAGGCGCTGGGCCTGGGCGCGCAGGGACACCTCGTCCTTGGCGGAGAGCATCCACGGGACGGCGCCGGGCGCCGTTGCGTCCTCGGCGTCCTCAGTCTGCTCCGTGCTCGGCACGTGTTCCAGTACGACGTGTGCGTTGGTGCCGCTGACGCCGAAGGAGGAGACGGCGGACCGCCGGGGGCGTCCGTGCTCGGCCCATTCCACCGGTTCGGTGAGGAGTTTGACCGCGCCGGCCGACCAGTCGACGTGCGGCGAGGGCTCGTCGGCGTGCAGGGTCCGGGGCAGGAC